>NZ_DAHVNP010000075.1 GCF_027319265.1 Ferrimicrobium sp.
CGCTCACTTAGATTGATCGTGTAGCGCGATACCTTCAATGGTGCGCTCCTCCTGGATACTAGACCAAGCTTCTGGGTCATTGCGAAGCTCCGAGTATCTGGTTGTCAGTTGCGAGAAGAAAACTCGTCGTTCCAGGGCGTCGGCCGCCTCGTCAAGAAGAACAGTCATGGGGCGGCCAGTAGAGGCGGCGAGACGCGCGAACCGATCCCTGGTTTCTTCGCTTACCCTAATCGTGGTACTCATGCCTACAGTATACAATTGTGTAGCCTGTCAAGGCTATCCATCGATCTAGAGTGAGAAATCCTCCATGTGCCGCTCGCCTAGGAATGACTCATGTTTGTCGACATAGAAACCCAATAGCAAGCTGCTACGACTATGGCTCGAGATAGCCGGTCGCTAGATTTTTATACATGTCTACCCTGCCATTAGCTGACGCTCGTGCTCAACTCTCGAAACTCGTCACAGAGGCGGAAACCACGCACGAACGCTTTGAGATCACTCGCAAGGGCCACCGTGTCGCAGTGCTGCTTGGAGCGGATGACTACGACGCATTGTGCGAGACGATCGCAGTCCTCTCGGATGCCGAGTTGCTGCGATCCCATTCCGAGGGCATACAAGCCGTCGAAGCTGGCGATGTCGTAGACGCTGACGAGCTTGCACAACTGATGCGTCCATCGAACAGGCTGCGTCAAACTGATTGACCGAGAGAAGGTACCGGTTAGAGGTTGCCTCTCCGGCAGCCCGAATGCTCGCGGAATCATTGCCACCCAAGATTGGGGCAGCTATCCTTGTTTTCCTTACTGAGGTCCTGGTCACTGAGCCAAGAAAGGTTGGAAAACCGCTTCGACCACCGCTTGACCCTGTATGGTCGGTGAGACGAGGCTCGTATCGGGTACTGTATCTCATTGACGAAGACCAAGGTATCGTCATCGTCACTGCCATTCGACATCGAAGTGATTCCCATAGGACCTGATCCGAACTCAGTCGATTCTTTGCGCATCAGAGATTCTCGTTCTAGGTAGGCCAGGAAAGCCCCGATCTTCGGGGCTCATGTAACTAGATCTTCGGCGCCTCTCCAAGGATTATGCGCATCGTCGGACCAGATTTACGTTGAGTTGGTATCCACCCAACTTTTCACCCAACAATTGTGTCCGAGAGCGTCCGATCCAGTCCGAGGCTATCTCAGTAGCCTTGCCAGAACACCTCGATGAACTCCATAAATGGGACGTACTCGGACACTATCGCTGCGCACTCGGACAGCTTCGCGCTGGCTCACAACCAGCAGGTCAGGGGTTCGAGTCCCTTAGCGCCCACCAGGGGCCGTTTGTGAAACTGCCCCATCCACGTTTGCGAAACTCACCAGGAACTGACTTTTCCCTGTTCAAGGCCGCTAAATGGGTCAGAATCCTGCTTTGCTTGCGCTCTGATCTCGACGGTAGACACAAAAAGGCCTCACGCCTCGATTTCGGGGCATGAGGGATCGACAGTGCTTTGAGTACTTAGTTATAAGAGGCTGTTTTAAGTCTCTGCTGGTATCTCTTCATAACCCTGGTACTTGTCAAGGCGATCTCGACGTCGTAGTTTTGGCAACTGGGTGACGACAGCACTGGCCTTGTCCTCCAAGAAGGTCTCGATCTTTCGAACGTTTGCCGCTACGACAATCAAGGTCGTGAACAGGAATTGGGTGGCAAACCCTGCTGCGCGCCTCCTGCCCCCGTCATGGAGAGCCCCATGATTGGCATCCTTGAGATAGGCATTGGTGCTCTCGATGGTGTTACGCGCAGAGGCGTAACGCTTCTTCCATTCGGGACTTTCAAAGAGCAGTGCTTGGGCAAACTTGGCACCTGCGTCTCCCTCGAACGTCGTGGTCTTCTTATTGATACAGACTTCGTCTGGGTGAGTAGGTGGGTTCGAGATGTGGGCAAGGCCAGCGGTCTTCTTGCGAACCGATTTCTTGAGTGGACACACCACCGTCGCTGAAACCCCGGCCGCTGGGCACATCATCGGCACACTACCATCGGCTTGTGGTTTGGCTGCAGGGCGAAAGCGATAGGCCCTACGCGACTCAATCCTGGCCCGATAGGTCTCCTCATCAATGGTCCCTGCTCGAAAGTTCTTGGTGGCATCGATGAGTTCTTGTGGCATCGCGGGACAGAACCAAGTGCCTTCGACCCAGATGGCGCCCTTATTACTGATGTCCATGCCTGTTCACCACCAGCCATCCATTTCTGCCGTCGCTCCCCGGACTCAAGCTCCCAGATCAAATGGTGACGGATATGATCAGCGAGGATCTCAAGCGATCTATCACCCGAGTTCATCTCACTTAAGCTCATCGACCCAATCGGGGACACAATCTAGTCCTCCCCATAGGCGAACACAGATCCTCTCGGCCTTCTCGTTCTCAATGGGCGAGGATACTGGCTTACCAAAAGCTGATACCAAGTGAGGGCGACACGGTTAGCCAATATCTCTTTGACGTAGTGGCCCCTCCTCCATCACCACACCCGCCTCAATCAGATCAGCGCTTCCAAAGAGTACCTTGGGTGCTCAGCAATGTCGGAATCGTCGATCACGAGCCCACAGTCTAGAACCATCACCTCGGGCCAATCATTTGCTCACCCGAATACCACTTCCTGTCTTTAACTGGCACTCCCACAATCACTCTGGCAAACCCCTTGTTAGATGATACTCTTTCGGGAATATCTCACAATCCCGTACAATCGTCGCCACGATCTGTTAGGTTTGCAATTGCACCAGACGATAACTCTGGTAGCGATAATTACCATAAGGGGGTAATGATGAAAGTAAGGAACATGGTTCGGGGTGGGGCTATTGTAGCTGCCAGTCTTGGACTCGCTAGTTTAGGAACCGGGATGGGGTTGACAAATTCGTCTTCCACCCTCTCAACAAGCCCTATAGTCGCCTCTTCTCCCATGACGATCGTTGGCTTTGATGCTGCCGTTGCTAAAGAGCATGGCTTTCGGATTGTCACGATGCCGGACGGACACCAAGCAGCAGTTGCAGACACTGTTGTAGGCAACGCACAAGTAAGCCCTGATGGAGAAGTCGGTGGTGATTGCGGCATTTCCTATGTCACCATTGCCTCTGGTGCCCCAGGATCTTTCAGTTTGCTCACGGGGTTTCATCTCGATACAGCAGCAACTGACTATGAGTGGCATGTACAGGTCGACGAGACTGATCTCAACTATGAGCATGACTTCTCGTGGGGAGGTCCCCTAGCCTTTAGAACGCGTTGGTATGGTCGCGACAGTGCGGTCAATGTCCCAAGCGGTGATTATTTGGCAGTAGTTTCTGATACGTCGAGTCTCGCTATCCTATGGGATGGTGGGGTGTGCTACTCGGGTGGACCGGAGTCGTCAACTCAGGTTGGTTGAACGTCATTGCAAATCAAATTTGTGTTTGTCGATGACAGCAAACCAGCACTACACGGTGGCAGAGACAACGTGTCTCGTTTTTGCAAGGAGGTAGGTCCATGAATTACGCCGGTAAGGTACCGGAATTTCACCATGAGAGGAATATTCGCCGGATAGCCGCGATGATGTTGGATACCGGTCTGCCAATATTCGGACTTGCTTTTGATGATGACTTGCCAAGAGTATTGGGTGGGCGTCCCCACAAGCGTACGGTTCGCAATGGACAGGTGGAGATTGATGCAGTCGGAGTAAAAGTTAGGTTTGGGTATCCAAATGACCAAAACAAGCCCCTTCTCGCTGTAACCACTTGGAGAGGATGGACGCTGCAGACGAATCCCCTCTCGCAGCAGTTCTCTGATATGCTCTACGGTGAGCTTGAATCACAAGAGCAGGCGAGTTCTGACGAAGAGCACCTTGAGGTTGCCCGACAAGCTGATAACCTCCTGACCCAGGCGCACAACTCTTCAGTATCGATTGTCGTCGATGGCAGGGCTAGGACCTTTCAGACCTTGGATGCTCAAGCCTACGTCATTGCTCAGTACGACTGTGACGAGTATTCAGTACTCATGAAGGGACGCAATTGGACCTCATTGGAAGGGTTGGAGCTCGTAAGAATCTCGGACTTAGAGCCCTTCATTATGGGATACTTCAACTTGTTCATGAGTACCGATTGAGCATGCGAGAAGACCCAGTCTACACAATACCATGCGTTTGGAATGCCAACCGTAGCTTAATCATTGCATGTCGGATGTTTTTTCATCTGCTCTGAATGCTGCAAGGCACGGAAGAGTAGCCTCCCCAGTGATCGGCACCTTAAGTTTGTTCTCTGGTGGCGTTGCGAACTTGATTGAGTTTGCGAATGAAAGCCGTGGGGGCGATCCATTCTATGTCGGTGTGCAGTATTTGGTAAAGCCGATCAATGGCTGCTAACCTACTCAGGAACAGTCGCGACATAGGGTCTTCCATCTGCGTAGCTTAGTTCGCTTACCAGCGGTTGATAGGCTCCAGGATAGGCTCTAGATTCTCAGGGCACTTCGAGGCTTGCTTTGTAAACGTACTGAAAACTAATGCCGTTGTCGAGATGAAACGCCGTGAAGCTGGAGGGAATGTCGTTGGGAACACCACAATACGAAAAGGCTGATTGGATTCAACTCGAGACTAGTAACGCACCTTCGCATCGGGCAAACGCGTCCATCGCCTATGACGAAGTGCGAGCGAACGTCGTCCTCTTTGGTGGATTCAATGCTCCTCAAGGTAGTTATAGTGACACTTGGATATTTGACGGATGCAACTGGGCCGAAGTTGATCCGACAAGGCGACCCTCAGCACGAGCGGCCAGTAACTTGTGCTGGTGCTCGTCACGGGAGTCAGGTTTTCGCCGGTAGGTGGCGATAATCCGATCACTGGTGAGCGAGTGTGGTCACAACAGAACCTGAGCGACACCTGGATGTTTGGCGGGGAGAACTGGCAGGAATTAAGGCAATCTCGGTATCCTAGCTATGCTCACCAGGCAAGCGCGGCGCAGCTTCGATCTGGTCAAGTGGTCACCTTTGGCGGCATCATAGCCGGTCCAAAGACCATAATAGGAGTCTTCTTCCCGCGAGAACAGAGGGATTCTCCACTTGTCGACGACACCTGGATCTTTGACGGGGAGAACTGGCAGGAACTCGACCTGAAAACTCGACCTGCTCATCGCCAATTTGGGGTGATGGCGTCTCATCCAGACGAACAAGGTGTTCTGCTCTTTGGTGGTTATGGCGGCGAAGGGAACCCCCGTCTCCTCGACGACACCTGGATCTTTGACGGGGAGAACTGGAGAGAGCTTCATCCTCTCATGTCACCTACACCGAGGCAAGAGGCCTGCATGACCTATGATGCAATGAACGGTCAGGTTGTCCTGTTTGGAGGTAGGGGCGACAACGGATACCTCGACGACACCTGGATTCTGGCTCTAGGTGAATAAATCTGCTAAGGGCCGGAAGAGCTGCGAGCTGAAAGGTCGCCGGCTGAACCTGATTCTCCAAATCCAACCCATGACGACGAAGAGTTGCGGATGTCGTAGCCACACCGAGTGAACAACGGGGTTAGCCAATGAGTGGAGTCGGACGGATCCATCGTCTGGGCATGCAGAACTTCTTCAGCCGATATGTTATCTGAAACCAATGCCCCTAGATGCTTCGCTGTGTGTTACTTGAGTCGACTGGTAATCTGCGAGCTGCCCATTAGGCATCCGGAAGACTCTCCACGGCCTCGAGTTCGCCTGCAGTTAGTCGACTTCGCTCATCGGAGGGCCACTCTGAGACAGAAAAGTACTGAGGTGTTGTGGACCGCTTAAACTACTGCGCCGTTAATCCAGCCCTGGATCTCTTCAGTAAACGGTGGTTTCGATTTCCAAACTCGACACCATGCTGGCGAGCAATAGACAAGCTCTTTGCAGTTTGAAAGTGTCGATCTCACTTGTCTTGGCAAATATTGCTGCTGCAACATCGTCTACGTTTGCCATGTGGTTCTTTTCCCAGTGCTGTTGGAGGAACCTACCCACACAAAATACCGCGGTTGTGCTTAAGAATTCCGTGAGCCTTCGGTCTGGCTATCTCTGCTGAAGTATCTCACGAGGGCTAGAGTCGCCTTTCTCTGCTATAGCGATGAGCATGCATATCTATGCACTCGACGCGTATTCAAGCTGGACACTTTCCCCTAGGTGGGAGGCGGTGGCGCATCTACCGGCATCGCTCAGGAGAGAACTGTTTACCCTGACGCAGTGCAAATTTGAGCAGAGTCTATGTTCCCCCTTTCATCTACGATGACAACCCCCAGCTCAAATCGCCTCTAGGGCCGTACTTAAAAGAGGATAGTCGCATAGTTAACAGAGGATAGCTACCTTGAAGAGAGGGACATTCGCCCAGCTCAGATGAGTTTCACAAACGGCCCACCAGGTCAGGGCATGTTTCCCGAAGCTAACAAGGCTCCTAGCCACTGAAACACCCAACAAATGTTTCGAAGTTGAAGGATTTGATGGCAGGAAGCTTGCGCCTTGTGGTCCAGCCAGACACCTGGGAGCTCCGAGTTTTCATCGGACGAGACAGCCTCGGGAGGGTCAAGCATCGCAACGTTCGTTTCCGTGGCACAAGGCGACAGGCTGAGCGTGAACTTGTACGGCTTGTGATTGAGCAAGAACGTAAGCCAGTAGCGCTCATCGAGTCGGAGCTTACTTGGAACACCTCAACCACCATTAACGACGCGATCGCGACATGTCGCTAGTACGGCTGGGGTGACTTTAGCCCAACCAAGGTTCGACACTGCCAAGAGCTCTGGGATCGACACAATCCGCTCGACATCTCTGATTGTGGGCTGGGTTTCTTCAGAAAAGGTAATGCTAGTTTTGAGGACAGCTCCCGTTGGGGTAAGTGTCGCACGGTGGAAGTGAAGCAGGTGCAGTGGTACGTAGGGAATGTCCCTAGCCAGTGAAATGGGGAATCGAAATCGATACCGGCGGACGCATCACTATAGAACCCGGGAAGCGGAGCAGAAAGCCCTGCGTCCGCGGACTACGTATTACAGTCCATGATGTTCTGGCAATGTTGGCTTCAGGTATGGCACAAGGGGAGATCCTCGAAGACTATCCGGAACTGGAGCAAGGAGACATTCTTGCGTGCCTGGCGTATGCTGCTGAACGGGAACATCGCAGCGTGAGTGTCACTGCTTGAAGCTTCTTCTAGATGAAAATCTATCGCGTCGGATGCTCGAAATCCTGGAGCCCTGTTTTCCGGAAAGTTCTCACGTTAGCCTCGTCGGACTCGAAGGTGCAAAGGACAGTGAGATTTGGTCGTTCGCTGGTGAAAGTAATTTTGTCATAGTAACTAGAGATAGTGACTTTAGCGAACTTGCCGCATTGCATGGCCCACCACCCAAGGTGATTGTCTTGCAGATATCTCATTGCCGCTGGCGGGATATGGCCTCTCCAATTATTTAGAAGCATAAAGAGTTGGCGACATATTTGGGACAGCCAGATGTAGCGGTTGTGGAACTGCGGGAGTCAAGTTGATGATGGGGACTGGTCTGATTGGCTGACAACAGATTGTGGCATACGAGGTGATGGCCACCCGTACCGCAGCACTCTCGATGCGTCGCACCCAACTTTTCACCCAACAGTTGCGTCCGAGAACGTCTTACCATTTTTTCTAAAGGACATGAATGAGCTGCAAAAATGAGACGTACTCGATCACTATCACTACGTACTCGGACAACTTCGCGCTGGCTTACAACCAGCAGGTCAGAGGTACGAGGGGCCTTCCAATCCCCAGTAACCCCCTCTCATTTTCTCCTCATTTTGGGGGTGGGTTGTTCGGCAGAGCTCTAGGCAGATAGCGGTTCATCGCTCAAGCATTGAATTTGCTGATTATTGTCCCAACCCTACGAGTTTTCCCCATCTGCGAGTTGCGCAATGACAGACGGTCGGTGTGGGGTGGGGTGAGCTACTAGAATTAGCCCACTGGCGTTGCCCCTCGGGCGGTAGCTTAAATCGTGATGATTTCGACCAAACCGTGCAGACTTCGGAAGTCCTCCGGGTTGCGTGTATAGAGCGGTAGCTTTGCGGCACAGGCGGTCGCGGCAATCATGAGATCCAGGGCTCGAGTCCCGCGTGCTTTGCGTCCACTCGCCATCTCTGCGGCGTAGACCCGGCCATAAGCGCGAGCTACCTCTGCGTCGAACGGGAGTGAATCGAAGGCCGCTTCTGCCCGCTGCAATCGGTCCTGTCGGCGTGCGCGCTCTCTCACGTCTTGGGTCGCGTGAGGGCCAGCTGCGAGTTCCGCCATGGTAACTGCGCTGACCGCGACCTCAATCGGGAGCTGTTCTGCCTCAAGTCGTTCCAGGTCGATCACCACGGAGGTGTCGAGGATTCCTCGTTTGACACGTCGAGATTCAGGCACGAGGTTCGGTGTCCTGGGATGCCACGCGATCAAGGTCCGCGCGAAGTCGGTCTAGGTCAATGCTTGGAGCATTGCGGAACATCGCGATGGCGGTTTCGGCACTCACGAATCGATGGCGTCGCAGGGGAGTCAGTTCGCCTACGGGAACGCCGTTTCGGGTAACAACGAAACTCTCACCCTGGTCTAACGCCCTCATGATCTGACCGCTCTCGTTTCGAAGCTCCCGTTGTGTGACGTCTCTTGCCATATTGTCACTATAGCACTCCGTGCTACGGGCCGATCGGTCAACGGGCGATACGCTGCCAAAAGGGGGTGTAACGGTCGTAAAGGGCACACTCGGCCCAGACGCACGGGTGATCGAGACCACCTGGCATAGGTGGAAGAACAGCTACGGCGGTATGAAAGATACTGACGTCAAGCGCCTCAAAGAGCTCAAGGCAGAGAGGCGCAAGTTCAAGATCGCGGTGGCTGAACTCAGCGTTGACAGGGCCACGGGCAAGGCGAAGGCTTTAGGGAAAGGTCTAGCCCTTAAGCCGCGGGCCCAGCGCGGTCGAGCTGTTACGCCGGCGGTTGAGAGTCTCAGAGACATGTGCCTGTAAAGTCACGGGTTAGCCGCGTTCAACCGTTGCATCTGAGTGATTAATAGTGAGTCCACTCATAATGACGCACCTTTTACAAGGTTCTCGTCTCGGACTTCATGCTCACTTGTCCAAGAGTCGTTCTTGTCTCTCCAAGCACGGCCAGTATTGTTACTGGTCTTACATCCTCTCTCCAGGTGATAAGTCAACCCATCATCTGAACTGCCGCCTGTACCCGATGAGAGCCCGGGAACGAACAGGGCACCGGCCTCAACTAGACCAGAAGAGTGCTTAGCTGGGGTGTAGCAGTAGCATGTCCCGACTCGATGAGTGTCTGCATCACTGTCGCGCCTTACTCCCATAGCACTGGGTGCAACAGCAGTAGTTTAAATGTCGTCGTGGAGAATACGAGTTGGGCCGTGACGGCATCGGACTTCTCGCGGAAGGGGCGTGCCGCAACCCACCGCTGTCGTGGTTTTGGCGTGGATCTTGGCCGATAACCTTCGTTCGCAGTACCAAGCACCAGTGAGGTGCATGCCTGCGATATCAGCGGTTCCACCGTGGACAGGTTGGAATGATTCTAAAGGTCGATGCTGACTGCCAGGGATGCACACTTGCGGACCCTATTCATGTCAGAAGAACTATGGAAAGGTGCCGTATTTTTATGCGGAGGAACACCGCTTCTCGTCGTGTACGGTTGGATGCATGCCGAGGGCCAACCGGGCGATCGCGTAGCACTGCTGATGTGACGATTAGACAAGTTTAGGTAGTTATGGTATTTTTTGTGCACGGTTCCTCCTCTAAAGAGGTGGGCTGCAGGATATGCAAGGGGGACATGTGCAGACTGGTCAACGACAGACGGGACGACTCCGCAGGGAGATGTCCTACTTAGATCTGAGCTTTGCTGGGCTCGGTGCAATTATTGGATCGGGGTGGCTGTTCGCGGTGCTCTATGCCGCGCAGACCGCCGGACCCGCAGCAATTATCTCTTGGGTATTGGGTGGCATAGCGTGTCTTTTCATCGCTCTTGTCTACGCCGAACTTTCAGGGTTTTTGCCTGAGGCGGGTGGGGCTACACGGTATCCGCAATATTCGCACGGCCCGCTGGTCGGCTTTATTGTGAGTTGGGCGGCCTTTATTGCCTACGCGTCAGTGCCGGCCATCGAGGCTGAAGCAGTGGTTCAGTACGCATCACACTACATCAAGGGATTTGGTTCGACCGTGAACGGTGCCTTCACTGGCAAGCAACCTATCGACTACATCGTTGAAGCGCTCTTGCTTGTACTGTTCTTTGTGATCAATATCTACGGGGTGAAACTCTATGCGAAGGTTAACAGTTTCATTACCTTTCTGAAGTTCTTGACTCCGACACTGACCATCCTGGTCATCTTGTTTGTGGCTAAGAACTGGTCGAACTACTCGGCCCCTGCCACCCACGGTTTTGCCCCATATGGGACTGCTGGGGTATTGGTGGCGGTGTCAACTGCAGGAATCGTCTTCTCATTCTTAGGGTTCAGGCAGGCTGTTGAGATGGCTGCGGAGGCAAAGCATCCACAGCGCGATGCACCCCGTGCGATCATTACCGCACTCGTTGTAGGTATGATCGTCTACGTTCTTCTGCAGGTGGTCTTTATTGCTGCCATTCCTAAGAATGAACTGGCGCATGGCTGGGCGTCCCTGAGCCTGACATCGCCGTTTGCCCAGGTTGCCTCAGCGTTGGGTCTGGGCTGGCTGGCAACGATCCTCTATGCTGACGCGGTGTTGTCTCCATCCGGAACTGGACTGGTCTACTTCGCATCCACTCCTCGTGTCATCCTCGGTAGTGCGCGTAACGGCTACCTTGGACAGGTTTGGAGAAAGATTTCAGACAAGACTGGTATCCCCATGTATGCCATGGTCACGACACTTATCGCATCCGCGATCTTTCTCCTTCCGTTCCCGACATGGCAGTCGTTGGTCGGCGTCATCTCCTCGGCAACCGTGTTCACCTACATCATGGGACCAGTGTCACTTGCTGTTTTCCGACGCCATCATGATTCAGCGCATCGTCCCTATCGACTTGGTGGCGCTAGTGTCATCAGCCCTGTTGCCTATGTGATGGGTGCGCTGATTATCTACTTCAGCGGTTGGGAGACTGTCTGGAAGCTCACGGTGGGCTATGCCATTGGCATCATTGTCTATCTCATCGTCTCTGCAGCGCGTGGTGATCTAGCGAAAATCAATGCGAAAGCCTGGAAACAGGGTATTTGGTTGATTGCCTTCATTGCTGTCTCGCTGTTGGAGACGTACTTTGGGTCCAAGCGTTTCGGTGGCCAGTACAACCACCTGCATGGCCTGATTCATTATCCGTGGGACCTTGTGGTCGTGATTGTGGTCGCGATTGGTTTCTACTATTGGGGTGTCGCCTCCGGCTCAGGGAGCCAAGAGACTGAGGACGCGATCGAACGTGCGAGCCAGCTTGAGAGGCCGGCGTCTGCTGATTGAGCCTCGCTTGCCTACGAGGTAGGTTGAGCTAGCCCTAAACCAAAGGTCCGGTACCGGGAGGTGCCGGACCTTTGTTGTGCGGTGCGATCATATGACGACCTCGATTGCTGGCTTCGTTGGTGCTCATGGATCGATCTGCCGCGTCACCTCGACTGATGGTATACGGCTGGCCGCTAAACCATTGGTGCTCTCCGCTTCGTTGGCTAAGGTTGTCTGCTTGTAGAATGTTCCATGGGCGTGCGTGGGAAGCGTGGGCTCTCGATGGGATAGAGGGTGATTTGGCGGTGATATGGCAATAGCGGATGCCGAGAGACGGGAGATTATCGAGGAAGCTTCCAAGCGACGTACGTTTGCCATTATCAGCCACCCTGATGCTGGGAAGACGACGTTAACGGAGAAGTTCCTACTCTACGCTGGGGTGATTGCTGAGGCTGGCACCGTGAAAGCACGGGCGGGAAGGCGCGATACCCGTTCTGATTGGATGGCGATGGAGCAGGAACGGGGCATCTCGGTTACCTCTACCGCGCTGCAGTTCGAGTATCGTGACTGCCTGATCAATCTGTTGGACACTCCTGGTCACCGTGATTTTTCAGAGGATACCTATCGGGTGTTGACTGCGGTAGATGCGGTGGTGATGGTCCTTGACGTAGCCAAGGGTGTTGAGGCGCAGACGCTCAAACTGTTCGAGGTGTGTCGTTCCCTGGGTCTACCGATGCTGACCTTTCTCAATAAATTGGATCGCCCAGGTAAGTCGCCGTTGGAGCTTCTCGATGAGATCGAGGACAAGATTGGGGTTCGACCGACCCCAGTGACGTGGCCGGTTGGTATCCCTGGGGAGTTTCGCGGGGTTATTGATCGACGAAACAAGCGCTTTACTCGCTTTGAACGGAGTGTTCGTGGAAAGACGCTTGCGGTTGAAGTTGAGCTCGACGCCTCGGTTGCGGAGGCCGAAGCGGGTTCAGATTGGGTGAACGCCGTTGAAGAGTGCACCCTGTTGGACGCAGTGGGTGCTACACACGAGCAGGTGAACTTTCTCGAAGGCAAGACGAGCCCCCTCTTCGTTGGTTCTGCGATGAATAATTTTGGCGTGCGCGCCTTACTGGATGCTGTGGTTGAATTTGTACCTTCGCCGGGACCGCGGCAGGCTGTTGATGGAAAGCTACGGCCGTTGGAGGCACCAATTTCGGGTTTTGTCTTCAAGATCCAAGCGAATATGGACCCATCGCATCGCGACCATGTGGCGTTCGTTCGGCTCTGTTCGGGTAAATTTGTGCGGGGTGTGAATCTCACGCATGCTGATACGGGACGCACCCTCTCTACGAAGTATGCGAGTACGCTGTTCGGCGCTGATCGATCGACAGTCGATGTTGCGTTCCCAGGCGATGTGGTCGGTCTCGTCAACGCAGGTGAGCTGCGCATCGGTGATGCGCTGTACGCGGGAACCCCGGTTGTCTTCCCATCTTTTCCGCAGTTCGCGCCAGAGATGTTCCGACGAGTTCGAGTGAAGGACCCTGGTCGTGCGAAGCAGTTTCGTCGGGGCGTGGATCAACTGGAGCGTGAGGGAGTGTTGCAGGTGCTCTACGAGGGTGACGGGGATCCGCTACCTGTACTTGCCGCAGTTGGTCAGATGCAGTTTGAGGTGTTCCAATACCGCATGGAACACGAGTTTGGTGCACTGATCGAATACCTGTCGACGCCGTACCGCGTGGCGAGAACGATCACGGCTGAAGGGGTCACGCAGATGGGGCGGGTTCCGGGAGTACGAGTACTCCACCGGAAAGATGGTACCACGTTGGCACTTTTCGAGAGCCTCATCAGGTTGGAGACGGTGATGCGGGACCATCCAGAGATCGATTTTGGTGCGTTGCTTGGCTCAGGTTTCAGCGTTCTGAGTTAGCCAGCTTGACGACGTAAGGCCCTTTTCTCAAGGCGTGGCAAATAGCTGCATTCGCTATCGCCTTCGATCCTCCTCGCAGGCGGGGTAACGACGAAGCTGGCCGGGGCAGGTGAGCTGTCTGCATTCACTGCACTGGTCTTGCTCCTGCCGGTGGCGGTTCGGCTATTGTTGCGTGGAGTGGGAAAGCGGAGTATCGGTTGATCTGGGTCTCTTTTTGGTCGTCACCGCAAGGCTAAGAGTTCCGCGGAGCACCGGGGACCGAGAGTCTAGGTTGCATCGCTGCTTCGCTCATGCCTTGCAGTTTTGGCGGCTTCCACCGTGTAAACAATCGGCCGCATCCGTGCAGCTGCGTCCCTCCTATCCCGATTCGGAGACCTGGGTTGTATGTGGCAGCGGTGGTGTCGTCGATACTGGGTCTACGAACATCCACATGCACGAGGGGCCTTCCAGGGGCAACGATGGACGAGTGTCGAGTGTCGTTTCATCTCCGTTGCGGGGACGGAGGGCGGAAGTGATTCGTGGTCGAGTCGAAGAGGAGCGTCTGTTGAGGCGTGGTAAGTTGGATCGGAACAGCATGAGATCAGATGGAGACGAAGACAATGTGCTGTGAAGTGATCGCTTGGGACGGTGTACACGTCGGCGCTGCGTCAACAGAGCACAATCAGGGTAATGCGTACTGGGCAGTTTCGCAGATGGGAGCGAGTTCCGTGAGTATTTTGGGAGACTTAACTGGCAAAGTGGCACTTGTGACCGGGGCGGGCTCGCCCACCGGTATCGGGTTTGCCACGTCGGTTGCACTTGGAGAGCTCGGTGCATCGGTCGTTCTCACCTCCACGACAGCACGTATAGAGGATCGAGCAGCTGACCTCATGGATCGGGGGATCGACGCACGTGGAGTGGTGGCTGATCTCACCTTGGACCAGGAGGTGCAACAGCTTCGGGAACGATGTGTCGATGCTTACGGGGGTGTCGACCTTGTGGTGAACAATGCTGGCATGACCTCGGTGCAAGATGGTTCGGATGCGGTCGGTGCGGTTGAAACGTTGTCATTGGATGAGTGGCATCTAGGGCTCTCCCGGAATCTTGATACGGCATTCTTGGTGTGCCGGGCATTCTTTGGCGACATGAAAGAGAACGGTTGGGGTCGGGTGGTGATGGTTGCTTCCACGACGGGGCCTGTCAATGCGATGCCTGGTCATGCCGTGTACGCGACCGCGAAGGCTGCGATGGTGGGGCTCACGCGATCCCTTGCGCTCGAGGTCGCTTCTATGGGGATCACCGTCAATGCAGTCGCGCCTGGCTGGATCGCGAGCGGCTCTGCGAGCGATGACGAGTTGCGCTTTGGAACGGCCAGTCCCGTCGGTCGATCTGGATCACCTGAAGAGGTGGCAGCGGTGATCGCCTCCCTTTGCCTGCCAGGCCTCTCGTACATCACCGGGCAAGTCATTGTGGTAGACGGAGCGAATTCGATTCTTGAGCCTCGCACAACCTAGTGTGGTAAGCTGGGGACTACCGTCGTATCTGCGCCAGGGAAGAGACAGGACGGCTTGGGGCGTGGTGGCTATTGGCGTGTTGGGAAGCTAGCTGGTTCTACTGCTCGATGTAACGGTGTACTGTCCTGGCGGAGATGCTCCTCCCCGACGAATACAGCAATGTGAGAACCGGATCTGCACATGGTTGTGAGATCGATGCCAGACACGTTGACGATCTTCTCGGCGAAACGGTCACCTGGAGGCACCTTGTGAAGGTTTGCAACTCTCGATGGAAAAACCGCTGGAGGAGATTCGGTTCATAGCGGTGAAAGGTTTGATTCCCGTGCACCCTCTGGGAAGTCAGGCATTATCGGGCGTGACCAACAGTGTGGAACTGCCCAACGATGGTACTTGTCTATTCATGCTCTTTGACTCAGAAAGAAGTGACAATAGTCCTCTTAGTTGGCAGTACCAAGTAATTTGCTTCCAAGTCGATAGGATGCTAGGTAGCGATAGGTGTGAGATGTCCGTTGAGGGCTTGCACCATGGAGAAAGGATGCCAAGTGAGACGAAGACAGATGGCTCTAATGGCGGTGACGATGATGACGACGAGTACCGTGTTGGCTGCCTGTGGAACGAGTAGTTCGTCAGCAACTCCTGCCAAGGCACCGTCGGCCAAGGTCACGATTACCAAGACATTCCAGACCTTTTTTGACGGTTCCTCCGCGGCAGCTACCAAGATCAGACTCCTACAAAATGGAAGTGCATTCTCTCCAGTGATCAAGGCACAGGCGAGCTCAAGTATCGCGAAGGGTACCAGCGCAAAGGTCTCCAACGTCACCTTGGTCTCACCTGTGGCGGCAACAGTGACCTATACCATCTACCTCGGTGGACAGCCCGCCCTCAAGGATCAGCATGGCGAGGCGGTCAAGGTGGATGGAACATGGAAGGTGGGGGATGCCAGCTTCTGTAACTTGATTTCGCTGGAGGGTGCCAAAGTACCCGCCTGCGCTACATTCGAGAAGAACTCTTAAGTTTGTGGAGCAGTCACGGCGCCGCCTCGCCTTGGCGGTCCTGAGCGGTGTGCTATTTCTCACCTTTCTTGATACCACGATCGTTGCGGTGGCGCTAGCGCCTATCCAGAGCCATCTCCATGCGGGTGTCGATGAGCTGCAGTGGGTGATCGGTGGGTACGCGGTGGCCTTTGCCGCACTCATGTTGGTGTTTGGTGCGATTGGTGATAGGTACGGCCGACGCCGGATGATGGTGGCTGGTCTGGGACTCTTCGTCATCGGGTCGGTGATCGCGGCGCTCGCCCCCTCAGCCGTTATCTTGATCGTTGCCAGGGTTGTGATGGGTATCGGTGCGGCAGCCTCCGAGCCCGGCACGCTATCGCTCATCCGTCACCTCTATCCCGAGGAGTCAGATCGGACCAAGGCCCTCGGGACGTGGGCGGCAGTCGCAGGCTTTGCACTCGCGATTGGCCCGGTGCTCGGTGGCATCCTCGTCGGACTCGATGGTTGGCCAACGATATTTTGGTTCAATTGTGTCGCTGGCGTGGTGGTCATCGTGATGGCGATCCGCGTTCTACCGGAGAGTGCAGATCGATCGATTGGATCAGTAGACGTCTTGGGTTCGTTGACTGGCCCATTCGCACTTGGGGTTCTCGTTGTAGGCATCGTCGAGGGCGAGGTGCGAGGTTACGCTTCGCCCATTATCGTCACATGTTTTGCCCTCGCTTTATTGGGTGCGATCGGCTTCATTCTTGCGGAGCATCGAGCCTTGAATCCACTCTTACGGCTGAGGTTTTTGCGCAATGCTCGGTTCAGTGGGGCGCTGATGTTGGCCTTTAGCATCTACTTCTCGATATTTGCCATCTTTTTCTTCGTTGCCCTGTATTTGGAGGTTGTCGAGGGTGACAGTTCCTATCAAGTAGCGGGTATCTTCGCTGCGATGATGATCACGATGATCGTTGCCTCTATCGTTGCTGGACGTTGGACAACCCAAGTGGGAACCAGGATGGCGACTGGGTTTGGCGCACTTCTCGCAGCGGCTGGAATTGGGCTGTCGGACCTTGCGCTTTCGGGGCCAACGCACCCGCTCTTGCTGGCTGCGACCCTTGCCATCGCGGGGATTGGGTTTGGACTGGTAGTCGTGCCAGTGACAAGCATCGCCCTATCAACCGTTCCTCCAGAGCATTCTGGCATGGCGGCCGCAGCGACCAACACGATGCGAGCCCTCGGGGTTACCTTGAGTGTAGCGATTTTGGGTAGCTTCTTGAACGGCGAATTAACGGGTGGTCTATCGAGTCGACTCGCGCGATTGGGGGTGCCCCCAGCGTTTCGTCAGGTCGTTATCAACGCGGTTGAAACCGGTGGTGTCGCTGGTCACGAAGGAGGCGCTGCCAAGATCTATGGGCCCATCGTTGGTAAGGTCATTGGTGCTGCGTACAGCTCGTTTCATGCCGGACTCTCGGTGTCGTTGATCATCGCTGGATCTCTGATTGTACTCGGTGGTGCGGTGTCGCTCGTGACACGGGCGGGTCACACGAGATAGATCATCTCATGTGGTGGTGTCGTAGAAGCGACGTTGGCTCTTCGCAATCCGGACGCAGATCTTTGATCGAGCCCGAGCATTGGTACTCGTTGCCATTCGGTAGCGTGAGGGGCCGCATGGGCGTCGTGGTGGAGACCAGCGAGGTCTTCTATCAGAGTCCGTACTGGGCAGTGATGTACCAATAGGCTTGGTGTTGGTAGGGATCCATGACTGGATGAGCAACGGGAAAGGTAGATAGAGTTGGGAGAAGAGAACTGTTTTGCGTGTGGCACAAAGAACCCGATCGGCCTTCATCTGGAGTTCAGTGGCTCCGACGGCGTGGTTCGAGCGACCTACCGGGCTGAGCGGCGTTTTGTGGGATGGGACGACGTCCTGCATGGAGGGATCACCGCGACGATGCTGGATGAGGCTGCGAGCTACGTTCCCTATTCGATGGGCTTTGTCACCGTTACGGCTCGTCTCGAGGTGAGATACTCCTTGCCCATTCGAGTTGATGAGCTACTCGCGATCGAGGGTCGATTCCTCGGTCGACGGCGTCGAGTCGTCGAGGCGGAGTCGGAGATCCGTGATGAACAGGGAGTCGTGCGAGCGAGTGCTGCGGCGAAGTTGATGATTCTTGGGGAGCGCAGTGCTGGTGGGCCGGGGGCTGGCGATCTGCTCTGATATGGTGGCTGGTTGATCAGTTGTATAGAGCGAGCGACACTAAGAGGGAGGTGTCGGCAGTTCGTCCGAGCGGCGGGATCCATCGTCGAGGAGTGAGAGGCCGATCACCGAACCAAGGACGAGTACCACTCCTGCGATGAGTGTCAAGCTCACTCGCAAGTTGAAGAGAAAGATCGATGCGACGGCTGCGGTGAGCGGCTCAAGCGTACCTACCACATTGGCGAGCAGTGGAGCAATGTTGGCGAGGGCACTGAGGTAGAGCAGAAACGGGACCGCGGTTCCTCCGACGATGATGAAGAGGACAAGCAGGATCTCGGGCATGGTCATGGTGGTTGGTGCATCGAGTATGAGCCATGGCAACAGGACCACAGACCCGATCAGGAAGGCACCCGCGACGACGACCTCTGCGTTGTGTTGTGCCAAGAGTTCAGTAGGTAACAGGTTGTAGAACGCCGTGAAGAGTGCAGAGGTCAGTCCCCATGCGACTCCCGCTAATGGTATCGCCAGTCCAGAGGTGGAGCCGTCGGTGACGACGAGAAAGACACCAGCTAACGCACCTGCTATCAGGAGTATCAGTAAGGGCTTTGGTACCTTGAAATGCCGTAACGAGATCCAGCCAAGGATAAGAACGGGACTCGTGAACTGGAGAAGAGTTGCGGATACTGCGGTGCCGTGGGCGATGGCGAGGAAAAAGGTGAGTTGAACGCCATCGAGGGCCACCACTCCAAAGACGATGATGGTGGCCAATCGTCGTCGGTCGGCGCTGAAACGCTTGAAACCGGCTCCTCGCCCTCTGGGTCCAGCCCAAAGGGCGAGGAGGACTCCAGCCCCAGTGACTCGTACCGCGGCGAGCCAGGTTGGCTCGAGGTGATAACGCTGGAAAAGTTGTTGTGCCGCAATGCCAGAAAATCCCCACAGAATGGCAGCAGCGACGATCCCGATGATGCCTGGGCGCTGGCGAATGTGGCGAGGATGCATGTTTTGATTGTAGATCCGCAGGGATGCGACGTTTGTAACTTCAACGGTAGATAGTCCTCCCGCGGTGGTGCTCATCACGGTGGTGGTGCTGGCGTGTCCGTGGATGCTCGCTCGGTTCATGGTGGCGCACTAATAGCTGCGATCCCCATGACCCCTGATTGGATGCGTGCCAATTCGGAGACCCGAGCCCGATAGAAGATCGGACTGGGGCTGTTCTGTCTGTAATCCATGAACGCGTTGGTGCTGGAGGGAGGGGTCGCATCCGTGAAGACTTGAAGGTAGACGGACTTATGCCCTATTGTAGGTGCAGCTAGATAGACGCAAGTGTGGAACGAAAGGTGGAACGGTGGGCAATCCGAGTGCTTCGTTTTCGGTGACTTTGCGGGTGGAGATCTCCGACTCGCGCCTGGTCGGCGCGATCACGACGGTGTTGGCTGAAGCTGGTGGTGCTATTACCGCCCTCGACACAGTGGAGTCCCGGGGAGAGCGGCTTGTGGTCGATATCACCTGCAACGCTGTCGATGAAGAGCATGCATCCCGGTTGCGTTCGGAGGTCGAGGCCATCGAAGGCGTCACCGTGCGCGCCATGAGCGATCGCACCCTTCTGTTACACCTGGGAGGTGTCTTGGCGACGGAGTCCAAGGTCCCGCTTAAGACACGCGATGATCTCTCGATGGCCTATACGCCAGGAGTTGCGCGGGTATCACTAGCGATTGCACGCGATCATGGGGCGGCGAGAAATCTGACTATCAAGCGCAACAGTGTGGCGGTGGTGACTGATGGATCAGCGGTGCTCGGACTCGGTAATCTTGGTCCTGAGGCGGCTCTGCCGGTGATGGAGGGCAAAGCAGTCCTGTTCAAGCGTTTTGGTGATGTCGATGCTTGGCCAGTGTGCTTGGCATCTCAAGATGTCGACGAGATCGTACAGGCAGTTCGCATGATTGCACCTGTCTTTGGAGGCATCAACCTTGAAGATATCTCCGCACCGCGCTGTTTCGAGGTCGAGCGACGCCTCCGAGAGCACCTCGACATCCCGGTATTTCATGACGACCAACATGGCACGGCGATTGTCGTTCTGGCGGCCCTGCTCAATGCACTTCGGGTCGTGGAGAAGCGTCTGGACACGGCAAAGGTGGTCGTCCTCGGGGTGGGAGCAGCTGGCGTGGCAATCGCCAAGCTACTCATCAATGAGGGTGTTGGTAACCTGATCGCCGTCGACCGCGACGGAGTTCTTGATCCCCAGTCTAGCTCGCTCGACGAGAATCGCCTGTGGGTTGCTCAACACTCGAACCCTGATGGCGTTCGAGGGGATCTGCGTACCGCGCTCCAGGGGGCTGATGTGGTCATCGGGGTCTCCGGGCCAAACCTGTTGACCGAGAGTGATCTGCGGCACATGGCGCCTGATCCGATTGTCTTCGCCCTTGCGAACCCTGATCCTGAAGTCGAGCCGTCTGTGGCTCGTCGTATTGCGCCTGTCGTTGCGACCGGTCGCAGTGATGAACCAAATCAGATCAATAATGTGTTGGTTTTTCCAGGGTTTTTCCGAGGTCTTCTGGACGCAGGCGCGACAAAAATTACTGAGGCGATGGAGCTGGCGGCAGCCCGCGCACTGGCAGCGATCGTTACCGAAGACGAGTTATCACCGGCCTACATCGTTCCAACGGTCTTTAATCCAGCGGTGGCACCCACGATCGCCCAGGCGGTGGAGGCGGCGGCAAAGTAAGAGGCTCCTGCGCTGGTAGTCCAAGAGAGATAGCGGTTGCTCAATGGTGATGTTTGAGGAGGTATCTCGTTGGGCGGGTTGTCGTTTAGCCGGGACAGCTATAGCGGGCGGTGGCAGTGATAAATTTCTTGACGAGCCGGAAGCTGCCGTGGGTGAAGGTGAACTCGAGCGATTCCATGGCAGCTGGCGGTTGGTCGGGGACCGAGTAATCAATGCCCGTAAGTCCTACGATGGTGAAGGCGTTCCCGTGGACAAATTGCGGGCCGCTCGTGTAACAGTTGATGCTCGAGAGAACTGGACCTGCCGCTTTATAATCTGAACTCTGAGTCGTTCCAGGTGGGCTTGGGACCGCCCTTGCTTGTTGGTCGCCTTGGAGCAGGTTTGAGAAGTAGAGAACGCTTGTCGCAGAATCGTGCTGCAGTGGGCTTGGTGGAAGGGAGACCAGCGTGGAGAGCAGCTGTGGCCGGGTGCTACTCGAACTGGTGGGAGGGGCGAATGCCCAAAGTCCATTCGGTAGGGATGAGGCATTGATGCCACAAGTCGCCGTTACGATGGCGATAGGTGCGTGTGACCCCACGAGATAGCCGACGACGGATCCGTGTTCGACGACTTTTGCCCCAGGGTTGACGTGGCAGTGGGGGAGAAGACTAGGGTAGGTCACCCTAGACCAGTTGACGCTGCTAAATGCTTTGGCATCAGCTCGATCCCTTGCAGTGGTAGGAGTGGGTTTGAGCACGCCGCTGGACTTGGCGGTCACGGGCTTGGCGTTTGCGGATCCACAACTCGTCAAGAGGAGCGCACCCAGGATGAGAGCCGATGTGAGGAGAACTGGAGGAGGTGTTTTTCGGGGCACCTTTCAAAGGCTAACCTGTGACCGTGGGATCAATAGCTACTGATGGTTCAGGTTCTCCCGCACTTCGGCTGTTCGAGGGCGAGCTGGCTGGTAGGAACTATGGTGATGGGTGTGGGTAATGCGCGTTGTTGGCGGCTGGAGGAGTACCGCGCCTCGCTGAGTTATCTCTCACCCGCGACCCAACACCGATATCTTACGGGTTTGGATTGGATGATTCGCGCCTCTGCTGAACTTGGTATACTCGACCCGGCTGATCTGAATGTTCGCCTTGTACGGCGGGTGATATCGAAGCGACAGGCGAGCGGGGTTGCCCGATCGACGCTGCGAACTGATCTCGCGGCGTTCTCGTCCTATCTGCGTTTTCGTGATGACCTTGATCTCGCTCCGCTGCGTCTGGCGCTCGTGAAGCCGGGAACATCGACGCAAAGGAAGCTTCCTCGAACGTTGGATGCAACAAGCGTTCGTGCAACTCTCGATGGCCTTCGATCGCATCCCGATGCGAACCTTCTGCACTACGCCGTACTTGAGACGCTGTATGACACTGGGCTACGCGTCGGTGAGTTGGTGCAGCTCGATCTTGGGGATGTGGATTTCGCAGGCTGCCGGATCTCGGTACGCAATGGCAAAGGTGGGAGACCGCGGGTCGTGCCCGTTGCTCAGTGCTGCCTCGATGCGATGCAACGCTACCTAGGAACCCGATCCGACCGTTCAACGGCGCTCTTTTTGGGTCCTCGGGGTTCCCGACTCGGAGTTCGATCGGTGCAACGCATCGTCGATCACTATTTTCCTGGTGCACACCCACACTCCTTGCGTCACAGTTATGCAACCCATCTACTAGAAAACGGTGCCGATTTGCGAAGCCTTCAGGAGCTTCTCGGACACGCTAGACTATCCACAACGGAAATTTATACTCATGTGAGTCACGAACGGTTAGCAAGGGTCTATCGGGAGTTACATCCACGGGGCAAGTAGGGGCTGCGATGCAAGGTGATGCCGACTTAGATAAGTTATGGCATAGATACAAAGAGACTGGCGACCAGGGTTTGCGAGACCGTCTTTTGGTGACCTATTCGCCGCTGGTACGCTTTGTTGCCTCAAGGGTCGCGATTGGTCTGCCGAACTCGGTCGAACAGGCCGACCTTGCGAGCTACGGTACCTTCGGTCTGATCGATGCTATCGAGAAGTTTGACCTTGATCGCAATATCAAGTTCGAAACCTATGCAATTACCCGTATCAAGGGCGCTATTATCGATGAACTCCGAGCAATTGACTGGGTGCCGCGATCGGTTCGTGCGAAGGCAAAAGCAGTGGAACAGGCCTATGCAAAGCTGGAAGCAAAGCTCCATCGGAGTCCAACCGACAAGGAAGTCGCCGCTGAGCTAGAGATTGATGAGTCCGAATTGCAGGCGATCTTCTCCAAGATCTCTTTCCTAGGCATTGCAGCGCTTGATGAGGTGGTCCTTGGTGGGGAGCGCAACGAAGGTATGACGCTAGGCGATACCATTGCTGATCGTAAGGAGAGCGCCAATGGCTCCTTTGAGCAAGAAGAGACTCGGCGCATGCTTGTTGATGCCATCAATCGGCTGGGTGACCGAGAGAAGATGGTGCTAACCCTCTACTACTACGAAGGCTTTACCCTGGCCGAGATCGGCGACATTCTCGGCGTGACTGAGAGCCGAGTCTGCCAGATTCACTCGAAGGCGGTATTGCAACTCCGAGGTAAGCTCGGCGACGTGGGCTAGCGCCGGCGATCGATTAGTTCACTCGGGAGCGGAGCGTGCATGCGTCGGTGGAGCGCTTGGCTCCGTCGGACAATCGCTTTTCTCTGGCAGCTTTGATTGAATGAACTCGATTGCAGAGGTCGGCAATGCCGAACCGGACTCGTGAAAAGTGCCCAAAGGTAGCGATGCGATACCTGGCGTATCGGGAATCGCTTCGGTTGGGTACCACAACCGTTAACGATCTTGAGAGGGCGATTTCCCGCTAGGTCACGCCCGATCTGGATGGAGTGTACATCTCTACCGAGCGCTTGAGGAAAGGTACGCAGCGAGTCGTAGGCGCCGATTGCGACGCCGACCACCTCATCGAAGAAGGCTGACCTCGACTGTGGTTGCTGCTAGGCTACCTTCGGCTCAAATTTGAGTAAGTAACGGGAGTGTTCGACCCACGGTCGGCGTTTGTCGCGAGGACACTTCTTAGTGCAACCGATGGGAGGATCATGCCAGATAAACCACTAGTAACCATGTCTCAGCTTCTTGAGGCGGGAGTCCATTTTGGTCACCAAGCCAAACGGTGGAACCCAAAGATGAAGCCTTATATTTTCGACAAGCGCAATGGTATCTACCTGCTCGATCTGCGCCAGACACTGCAGGGAATCGACGAGTCTTTCCGCTTCGTTCGGTCGTTGTCAGCTCGAGGTGGCAGTGTGCTCTTCGTCGGTACGAAAAAGCAAGCTCAAGATGCTATCACGCAGTATGCCAAGATGGCCGGTATGCCCTACGTAAGCCATCGGTGGTTAGGCGGCATGTTAACCAACTTCCCCACGATCGCCTCGCGAGTGCGCAAGCTTCAAGAGTATGAGCAGATGAAGGTGCAGGGAGACTTCGACGCAATGCCGAAGAAGGAGGCGCTGTTGTTGCAGCGAGAACTCACCAAGCTGGACCTCAACCTCGGTGGTGTTCGCAACATGACCAGGTTGCCGGATGCTCTGTTCGTTATCGATACCGTCAAGGAACACCTTGCGCTCACTGAGGCAGCTCGTCTCGGCATCCCGGTGATAGCCGTGGTCGACACCAACTGCGACCCAGAGCTGGTGGATCATATCATGCCAGGTAATGACGATGCGATCCGGTCATGTGAGCTTTTCACTCGGCTGATTGCGACGGCAATTATCGAAGGGAAGTCCAAAGCTGGTGCTTTAGAACCCGTTCCGGCGCCGGTGCCAGCGTAACAACAATCTGTCCTATTTATTGATATAATCAGAAAGGAAGGCCGAGGGTGGCTGAGATCAAAGCTGCGGACGTACAGGCGCTGCGTAAGCTCACCGGCGCAGGGATTCTCGACGCGAAGAAGACACTTGAAGAGACAGGTGGCGACGCCGAGCGTGCGGCACAGCTGCTTCGGGAGCGGGGCGTCGTCTCTGCGGCGAAGCGAGCCGAGCGTGAAAACAGCGAGGGAGCGGTAGCGCTCTCCATGGTTGGCAATCGTGCTGGTGCACTCGTTGAACTCAAGTGTGAGACCGACTTTGTCGCGAAGTCAACGGACTTCGTCAACACCGTGAACGAGATCGCTGCTGCTGTCGCGGAGCGAGGAGAGCAGGCGGTCACGGAGTATGAGGAGATGATCTCCTCTCTTATCATCTCGTTGAAGGAGAACATCTCGCTCGGTCGAGTCGTTCGACTTGAGGCCGGTGAAGGTGAAGAGGTGTCGGGTTATCTGCACGTTCAGGCGGATCGAGGGGTTAACGGAGTGCTCGTGCAGCTCAAGAATGGGTCGAATGAGCTCGCCCACGACATCGCGTTGCACATTGCATTCGCTCGTCCAACGTATCTGCGAATCGAGGACGTTCCGGAATCGGTGGTAGCGCAGGAGCGCGAGACGCTCGAGACGATGACGAGAAATGAGGGCAAGCCAGAGGCGGCCCTCGAAAAGATCGTAGCAGGGCGCCTTGATGGCTTTTACAAGTCCATCTGCCTGTTGGAACAGCCCTTTGTGAAAGATGAGAAACATCGAGTTCGAGAGGTGCTAGGACAAGCAACGCTCGTCGCGTTCGCGCAACTCGTCGTCGGCGAGTAGCTCGTTGACGACAGTGCAGTCATCGGATGATCGATGCCGAATTCTACTCAAAATCTCGGGCGAGGCGCTTGGAGATGCGGCCAAGGGGCCACTTGACGCGAAGGTACTGACCCAACTGGCCCAAGAACTCGTCGGGCTCCGTTCGGAGCTCGACGTTGAGATCGCCTTGGTGGTCGGTGGCGGAAATATTTGGCGTGGCACCTACGGCGTGGATATCGGCATTGATGCTCCAACATCGGACAACATTGGGATGCTTGCGACGGTGATGAATGCGCTCGCACTGCAAAGTGCCATTGAGGCGCTCGGCCAGCCAGTCCGGCTCCAGAGTGCCATCCAGATGTCCGAGCTTGCCGAGCCCTACATCCGGCGCAGAGCGGTGCGTCATCTCGAAAAGGGTAGGATCGTCATTTTCGCTGCTGGCACCGGTAATCCGTTTTTCACGACGGACACCGCAGCTGCACTTCGAGCCGCGGAGATCGGTGCGCAGACGATGATGAAGGGTACACATTCAGGGGTTAATGGAATCTACTCCGCCGACCCGCGCCTTGACCCCAGCGCTACGAAGTATGATCATGTTGGGTATATGGATGTCATTTCGCGCGATCTCAATGTTATGGATATGACTGCCGTCACTTTCTGCAAGGACCACGACATTCGAGTGATCGTGTTTGACGTGACCAGCCCTGGTAATATCGCTCGCGCATGGCGTGGTGAAATCGGAACGGTGGTTGACTGATGGCTGAAGAAGTAAATACGGATCTGGTTATCGCCGAGACGAAGACCAAGATGGCCAAGGCCGTTGAACATACTGAGGAGGAGTTTGCTTCGGTACGCACAGGTCGTGCGGCTCCAGCGTTAGTCGAGCATCTCCTCGTTGACTACTATGGCTCGCCCACTCCGCTGATGACCATTGCTGGTATCGGTGTCTCCGATGCACGTACCTTGGTTATCAATCCTTACGATCGCGGGAGCCTCGGTGCTATCGAGACGGCTATACGCAATGCAGATCTCGGCGTGAACCCCAGCAACGATGGTGCGGCGATTCGCATCACCCTGCAGCCCCCTACGGAAGAACGACGCAAAGAACTCATTAAGGTTGTTCGTGCGCGCTCTGAGGAGGGGAGAGTTGCAGTTCGAGCCATACGGCGTAGTGCGCGCCACCAGTTTGAGGTTTGGCAGAAACAGGGTTCACTGACGACTGACGACCTCGGGGACCTTGAGAAACAGCTCGAACAGTTAACGTCGCAGTATATCGCTGAACTTGACAAGGCGTTGGAGACCAAAGAGCGCGATTTACTTGAGGTCTGAGAGGGGCCGTATCGATGGGTGAGGGTGAGGAACGCCACCGGCGAGGGCCCAACGGGCAGTCAGAGGGGCCGTTGTTCAGTGGTCAAGGTGAGCCTCCACAGGACGACGATCCTACGCTGTTCTATGACGAGGTGCCTGGGTCTGAAGCCGCGGAAGATCCTGATCAGACGCTGAGTCTTGACGTGCCCTATAGTATCTCAGGCACTCCGGAGCGCCAAGTCAACGATCGCACTGGGGAGGATGCAACGGTCGAATTGCCTGGTTGGCGAGATCCGCCTACAGGTGAGATCCCTCGAATCATCGAGGAGCTGGCCGGGGAGCCTCTTCCTCGTGTGCACGAGGAGGCCCCGACCAATTTTGATGCGCTTGAGGATAGGGAGGACCGATCCGACACCTCCGCCAGCGATACTAACGACGATTTCTTGGTGCCTGTGGAGCGCCTCTCCCCAGATCGAACTGTTACGAGTCCCCCCATGTCCAATGAGGCAATGAGGCCTACGTCTCCGGAGCGGACGTATCGAGAGCCGTCAGGGGCCCCACGAGTACCCGAAGGTGATGCGCCGGTCAAGCCTCCCTCGCCGGAAGTCGGCGATGATGGTGTGGCCCTCCAGCGCATGATCGATGAGCGCAGGGGGTCGTCGGCGAGTACTCCACGACCACCAGTGGCTAGCGGCGATACCCAAGAGGCGGAGAGCACGAGGCGAGACGGTCCGCCGGAGGGCGCAGTGTTGGGTCGCACGCGCCACGAAGTCATGCGTGCTCGAAGAGGATCGCCATGGTTGGGTAGGGATTCTGTTGAGAACAAAAGGGCGCACCCCCACCGCGATCATCAGAACGACGCGGCCCCAGCGCCGGAGAGAGATGCCCCAGTGCCGGAGAGAGATGACAGAGTTTCTCCCGGGACGGATCCACTTCGCCGCATTAAGGTGGTCCGGACCATCACGGGGGTCGTACTCGCCCTTGTCTTTATCGGCGCGCTCAAACTTGGAACAATCTCGACGCTAGTGGTCGTGGTCGTGGCGGTCACTACCGCTGCAGCTGAGGGCTACAATCTGCTGCGCCGAGGTGGTTATCGGCCCGCTGCATTGGTGGGGCTTCTCGCCGTTATCGGGTTGGTGGTTGGTGCCTATGTGGCAGGAGAAGATGCCATAGTTTTGGTGATCTTTGTGGCCATCCTGGCCTCCCTTGTCTGGTTCATGGTTCAGCACCGTGGTGAGCAGTTTGTGGTCGGTGTAACCACCACGATGGTCATTGTGGTGTGGGTTGGCCTATTTGGGGCGTTCGCTGGGCTCCTACTTCGACATGCGTTGTTTGGAGATGGTGGTCTCGGTCTCCTGATCGGGGCGTTACTCTGTGCAACGACCGCCGATGTCTTCGCGTTTTTTGGTGGCTCGCTTCTGGGGAAGCATAAGCTTGCTCCGGCGATTTCACCGGGGAAGACTGTCGAGGGGGTTCTTATCGGTGGCGCGGCGGCAATTTTGGTTGGTGCATTCGCGCTCCCGTTGATTCACCCGTTTACCCTTGAGGCGGGGGTGTTGATTGGTGTGGCGTCAGCGATTATCGCCCCGGTAGGCGACTTGGCCGAGTCTGCGCTGAAGCGCTCGGTATCGGCTAAGGATTCTTCACGGTTACTCCCAGGTCATGGGGGTATGCTGGACCGCATTGACGGGATACTGATCGTACTACCAGTCGCTTTTTATCTGTTTCTGAGTCTCCACTTAAGGTGATGCATTAGAGGGTTACCATGAAATCAGTTGCCGTTATGGGTTCGACCGGTTCGATCGGTTGCCAGACACTTGATCTTGTGCGGCAGGATCCAGGGACCCTCAAGGTCACTGTGCTAGCGGCGCACTCGAATATCGAACGCCTTCTCAAGCAGGTGCAGGAGTTTCATCCGCTCGTCGTGGGAGTCTACGATGAGGTCGCGGCCAAGGAGCTGCGGAGTCACGTGGATGCCAGTGTTGCCGTCGTGACGGGGGAGGAGCTGGTAGACGCTGTGACCGCAGCGGAGATCGTGATCAACGGCGTGATGGGGTTTGCTGGTATCCGCATCACTGAGCGCGCATTGCGAGCCGGTTTGCGTCTCGGACTGGCGAATAAGGAGTCGCTTATTGCTGCGGGAGACCTTGTGCTCGCGCTTTTGTCGATGGGCGGAGAGCTCATTCCGGTCGACTCCGAGCATTCTGCAATCTTTCAAGCGATGGGGCTGTCGCGGCAAGTTCCGGCTGGCTTTGCCCGGTTGGTCATCACGGCATCAGGTGGACCCTTCCGGCAACTTTCTGCCCAAGCCCTTCGCACGGTAACCATAGAGGATGCACTCGCGCATCCGACGTGGTCGATGGGACCAAAAATTAGTGTGGACTCATCGACATTGTTTAACAAGGGACTCGAGGTCATTGAGGCTCACTACCTTTTTGGGGTTGAGTACGACGCGATCTCGGTCGTGGTCCATCCGGAATCTTTGGTCCATTCGATGGTTGAATTCACTGATGGTTCCACACTGGCACAGCTCTCCATGCCCGACATGAGGCTCCCAATCTCTTTGGCGCTTTACTCGCCACTTCGGAGCGATCTCGCTCACGGTGCGTTGGACTGGTCACGACCCATGACGCTGAGCTTCGAAGAGGTCGACCGGACGCGTTTCCCAGGACTTGGGTTAGCGTACGCGGCAGGAAAGCTCGGGGGTGGTGCCCCTTGTTGGATGAATGCGGCCAATGAGGTTGCGGTGGCGGCTTTCTTGAACTCCAGAATCGGTTGGTTGCAAATTTATGAGGTGGTTGCCCGGACCATGGAGAGCTATGAGGTAGGTTCACCAATGAGTATCGATGAGGTTGTCGAGCTGGATCGGCAGGCGCGGGTGGTCGCCACCGAAGTGGTGCAGGTGCTCGCCAGTGCCTGACGTCGATACCGTCAACGATGCCGATAGTCGAGAAAACCGGGCACCGACACTCGCGGAGGCTCGCTCCTTCTCTGGACGCCGACTGATCGAGTTTTTGATCGCCATCGCGGCGATCATTGCTTTCGCCGCCCACATCCATGCGCTCTCTACGTTGGTGGTCGTCGCGGCCATCGCGGCGATGATTATCTTGCATGAGTTCGGTCACTACATCACCGCTCGGTTATCGGGTATGAAGGTGACGGAGTTCTTTATTGGCTTTGGCCCTCGAATCTGGTCGATCAAGGTAGGCGGGATCGAGTACGGCGTCAAGGCATTGATCGTTGGCGGCTATGTCAGGATCTCTGGGATGACCAATGTTGAAGAGGTTCCGCCAGAGGATGAGGCGAAGACCTATCGGCAGGCTACCTTCCCGCGCCGAATTCTCGTGAGTGTAGCGGGTTCGTTGATGCACTTCATCATGGCTTTTGCGATCCTGTGGATCCTGCTCTCGAGCGTCGGTTTTGCCGTCTCGAGTGGTGGAACCGTGATCGCCGCGGTCGCCAAGACTCCCCACATCGAGTCGCCAGCGATCCAGGCGCACATTCCTGCCGGATCCACCGTCCTGGCAGTGAACGGGATTACCCACCCGAACACGACGACCTTTGGCAAGATCATCGAAGAGAATCCAGGCAAGCCGGTACACCTCACGCTTGCGGTTGGGCACAAGGTGATCCATCGAACCGTGATTCCCGTCAGTGCTGCAGTTTTGGCGCGTACGGATCCGGCGTACAAGCCGCTGCACCAAGCTGGGGTGATCGGTGTGAGCATCGAGGCGACCTCGAAGACGGTCACCGATTCGTTCCTTAGTGGTGTCGGCCACGCCGTGACGGGGTTGGGTTCCTTTGCTTGGCAGTCGGTGACAGGGATCCTTTCACATTTTTCACCTCATGGCATCGCGACCTACGCCCACGAGGTGATCCATCCGTCATCAAATCCGACGTCGGCACGGGCACAATCACGCTTTGAGTCACCGATCGGCATCGTCTACTTGGCGAACGACGCGGTACACTCTGGCATCTCGGCGGTCCTTGAGCTCCTGTTCTTGATCAATGTCTTCGTGGGTGTCTTCAATCTCTTCCCCTTCCTGCCGCTCGACGGTGGTCACGTCGTGATCGCCATCTATGAGCGCCTGCGCTCGCGTAAGAACCGCCCCTATCACGCCGATGTCATGAAGCTGATGCCTGTCACCTACGCAGTGCTGACCATCATTTTGCTCATAGGGGTGACGGCACTGTATTTGGATATCGTTCATCCAATCGCGAATCCATTTCGCTAGGCTAGGAATGAAAGTGAGTTACAATGACACGTGAACAGGTAGTACTAGCAAAGCGCCGCGTCGCACGATCAGTCCAGGTTGGCAAGGTCACCGTCGGCGGCGATAGCCCGATCTCCGTGCAGTCGATGACGACCACCAAGACCGCCGATGTCGAGGGTACGCTCGTCCAGATCTACTCATTGGCTGCCGCCGGTACAGAGATTGTCCGATGTACCTGCAACTCGCAGGATGCAGCTGATGGACTTCGTCAGATCGTTCCACGATCTCCTGTGCCGATCGTAGCTGATATCCACTTCCATGTGGAGATGGCGCTCGCCGCACTGGAGTCTGGGGTCGCTGCACTTCGACTGAATCCGGGCAATCTGCGCAAACCTGAAGAGATCAAACTCGTGGCGCGTGAGGCGGGAGCGCGTGGCGTTCCTATCCGAATCGGCGTGAACGCTGGTTCGCTGCACCCGGATTTTGCGAAGCAGTATGGAGGGATCACCGCGGAGGCGATGGTCGCCTCTGCACTGCATGAACTCGATCTCTTCCATGAGGTGGGTTTTGACGATGTCGCCTTTTCGGTCAAGGCTTCGAATGTGGCGTTGATGATCGCTGCCTACCGGTTGCTCGCCCAAAAGGTCGATCACCCGCTCCACCTCGGGGTCACCGAGGCGGGGCCATTGCCCGGTGGTCTCATCAAGGCCACGGCTGGTATCGCCACCTTGCTCGCTGAAGGGATCGGGGACACCATTCGTTACTCGCTGACCGCAGACCCGATCGAGGAGGCCCGAGCCGGACGGCAGCTCCTTGAGTCGTTGGGCCTTCGCGAGCGCAAAGGACTCGACTTCATCGCATGCCCAAGTTGTGGAAGAGCAGAGATCGACGTGGTGGCGGTCGCTACCGAGGCGCAACGAGAGCTTGAGAAGCTTGGCCTCCCCCTACAAGTCGCGGTTATGGGCTGTAACGTCAACGGACCGGGTGAGGCGCGTGAGGCTGATATTGGCATCGCTGCCGGCAAAGGGAAGGGTCACCTCTTTATCAAGGGAAAGATTGTCGAGGTCGTTCCTGAGGCGAACATGGTCGCAGCCCTCGTGGAGGAGGCACAGGCGATCATGGTTGAGGGTGTTGAAGCGAGGCTTAACAAGAAGCGTCGCTGAGCGATCATTGGGGCCGTGCTAGCCTTTGTTCCCATGCGAACATCTGAACTCGTCTTTAGGAGTCGACGGGAGGTCCCTCAGGATGCTGAGGCCGCCTCACATAAAGTCCTGATTCGTGGGAACTACATTCGTCGGCTCACCAGTGGTGTCTATAGCTTTCTTCCGCTGGGTTTTCGCGTGCTTCGCAATGTGGAACGCATCGTCGAGGAGGAGCTGGACCGTGCGGGGGCATCCCAACTTCTGTTGCCGGCACTCCAACCGGTGGATATCTGGAGAGCGACCGGTCGTATCGACAAGATGGCGGATGTCCTTTTTCGTGTTGACGGTAAATCAGGTGCATTTGTGCTTGGACCGACCCATGAGGAGGCGGTGATCGAGGCGATGAGCCCCGACATCGAGAGCTACCGCGATCTGCCCAAGCTGGTCTATCAGATCCAAACCAAGTTCCGGGATGAGCCCCGGGCACGTTTTGGATTGATGAGAACACGCGAGTTTATTATGGCCGATGGCTACTCCTTCGACGTTGATCGCGACGCGATGCGCGACTCGTATCGAAGGTTCTATGACGCCTACCTCGCCATCTTTGCGCGGCTCGGTCTTCGGGCGGAGCCGGTTGAAGCCGATGCTGGCTCTATCGGCGGGGACGTGAATCATGAGTTTATGGTCGCCTCCAGCATTGGAGAGGATCACTTTGCTCACTGTAGTGACTGCGGCTATCAAGCCAATATCGAGGCTGCTCGCGCTGGCGAACGGCCATCGGTCGAGGTTGACCCAGAGGGTCAGCCGGTGACGTATGCGACGCCGAATGCGCCGGGGATTGAGATCGCAGTGAAGGCGCTGCGCGATCTCGGTGCAGAGGTAGAGGTTGCGAGCATGCTCAAGTCGATGTTGTTGATTGACGACCTGGGTGATCGGGTCATCGCGCTCCTACCTGGTGATCGTACGCTCAACGTTCCACGTGGCATGCGCTTGGCCACCGATGCCGAGATGACGGGGTTCGCGAAGGGCTACATTGGTCCGCAGGGTCACGGCTCTGAGGTTCGGGTGATTGCAGACCCCTTGGTCCGTACGCGTCCTAGTTGGGCGAGTGGAGCCAATGAAGTGGGTCATCATTGCGTCGGTCTGCGCGTTGGTGTCGATTTCCAGGTCGATCAATTTGTTGATCTGGTAGTGGTTGAAGATGGAGATCCATGTCCTCGATGTGGCGGGGTTCTATCGCTGATTCGTTCGGTGGAGGTCGGCCATACCTTCCAGCTCGGGTTGACCTATTCCGGAGTCTTGTCCCATGCCCGCTATCGTTCCGTTGACGGTGAGGAGCTGCCCTACTGGATGGGTTGCTATGGCATTGGGGTGACGAGGGTGCCGGCGGTAATCGCGCAACAGTATGGCTCAGTGGATGGGGATGCGGTGGTCTGGCCGATAGAGGTTGCCCCTTACGTCGTGAGTATCGTGGGCGTGGGTGCCACCAAGACCAACGAGGTGGCTACGGTAGCCGAGCAGTTGCACGAATCGATGGTTCAGTCTGGCATTGCAGCGCTACTCGAAGATCGGAGCATCTCGACTGGGGTGGCGATGCGCGATCTCGAACTGATCGGATCCCCCCTCTTTTGTATCGTTGGTGCCCGTTCATTGGCCAAGGGCGTCGTCGAGTTGCGAGACCGCATTCGAGAACAGACCGTCGAAGTTCCGATCGACGAGGTCACCGCCACGATCCTGTCGCTCACCCGGGCACTCGCATCTGAACGACGATAGCGATGCGCTATACTGGTGAAGGATAATTCGTAGTATGGGAACTGCGTGGGCGTGAGCCCACGTTTTTTGTTCAAGTGGATAGGTGGGAGGAGGAGGTATGCTCTCGAGTCAGACGCTTATCGATCTCCTCGACCCGGTGATCGCGCCGCTTGACCTTCGCGTGCTATCGGCTACCTGGCACGGGCGGGTTCTAGACCTCCGACTCGAGCACTATGATGCGTCAGCTCCCTCGCTAGATGAGATCGCGCAAGCATCGAAGACCGTCTCGGCGGTGCTTGATGATGCCGGTGGACAAGGAGATGGCACCTACACGCTTGAGGTGTCGAGTCCAGGGCTTGAGCGTCCACTGCTGCGATTGACCCATTTTCAGTGGGCGACCGGGCGAGATATACAGTTCACGTCGACGGATGGGGTCGTTGCAGGCGTGTTGGCTCGCGTCTTCGATGAGAGCGAACCAAGGATTGAGGTCATCGTGGAGGGCGAATCACGACTCTATGCACTGCGCGAGATCGATCAGGCGATGACCGTCTTCCAGTGGGGTACCAAGAACAAAAACAACGATGGAAGGAGGCAGGTCGATGGCGCGTGACAACCAGGATTTTATGGATGCCCTTGAGGTAATTGCTCGAGAGAAGGGCCTGACGGTAGAGACACTACTTGAGTCGTTGGCGAACGCATTGGTGGCTGCCTATAAGCGCATGCCTGGGGCGGCCGATGAGGCCTACGTCGAGATTGACCCGGATAACGGTGAGATCCGGGTCTTTGGACAGGAGCTTGACGACGACGGCAATGTCGTGCGCGAGTGGGAGGACACCCCGAAGGATTTCGGTCGCATAGCGGCACAAACGGCCAAACAGGTGATGTTTCAAAAGATTCGTGATGCTGAACGCGATCTCAAATACGAAGAGTATGCGGGGCGTGAGGGTGATGTGGTGACCGGTGTTGTGTCCCAGATGGATACTCGGTTCACGCTGCTCGATCTCGGCAAGATCGAGGCCATTATGCCCCATACTGAGTGCCCACCGAATGAGCGCTACTCCATTGGACAGCGGATCAAGGCCTATATTGTTGAGGTACGCAAGACGGCGAAGGGCCCTCAGATCGTCGTTTCACGTACGCACCCCGGTTTGGTCAAGCGACTTTTCGAGCTCGAGGTCCCCGAGATCGCTTCTGGGGTCGTCGAGATCAAGGCGATTGCGCGTGAACCAGGTCATCGTAGCAAGGTGGCCGTCTGGTCCAACGATGACGGGGTCGACCCGGTGGGTGCCTGTGTTGGGTCGCGCGGATCCCGTGTGCGCATGGTGACCAATGAGTTGATGGGTGAGAAACTCGATATCGTACCATTTTCAGACGATGTTATCGAGTACCTCGAACGGGCGATTCAGCCTGCCTATGCGCTTGAGGTGCGTATTGATGAGGCTGCTGGCTCGGCACTCATCGTCGTCGGAGATGATCAGCTTTCGCTCGCTATCGGCCGAGAGGGCCAAAACGCTCGACTCGCAGCGCGCCTCAGCGGGCTGCATATCGATGTCCGTGCCGAGAGTGAGGTGGCCGCACTCGATCGTGAGGCGGCGGCCGAAGAAGGTTACCTCGAGGACATCGCTTCATCCCCAATGGGCCAGGACAGTCCGCCGAGCGATGGGCAAAGTACCGCATCAGAGGGTGGGGCGGATCAGGTTGATGAGGATCGAGGGGTCTCCGATGTGGCGATTGAGACGATGGACGCCCCGACTGGGGATCCTTCCGAGGGGTGACGATGGCTCGCAGTCGGCGAGTCGTGATACGGATGTGCGTGGGCTGTCGACGTCGACGGCCAACGTCGGAGTTGATTCGACTCGCGGCCTATGATGGCGATGTTCACCTACGGGCGGGACACGGCAGGGGCGCATGGTTGTGCTCTGACTCTCGACGGTGTGCCGAAGAGACATTCAGAGGCGGACGTTTGTCGAAGGCACTAAGAATTCCTATCCCCCCGGCTAGACTGGCTAGGTTAAAGGACTCCTTTGGTGTCTGAGCGAGCGCAAGGTAGAGGTTGCAATGGACTCAGATGGCGTAGGCGTCGAGTCGGTACAGTGGAGGTCAGGTTTCGTCGTTGGCTAAGAAGTTACGAGTTTATGAGATTGCGAAGGAGTTAAACCTCTCCAATAAGGAGGCGCTTGATCTGTGCCTCGCCCTTGGAATAGACGTGAAGTCACACTCCTCAAGCGTTGAGGAGGCGCATGCTGACCGTGCGCGTCGACGTGCACAACGCGAAGGTATTGGCATCTATGGTGCAAAGGCGGAACCGACTCAAGACCAGCCTGAGGAGGCAGTCGCTGAGCCCAGTCCTGCTCCAGCAGTGGAGGTGGTTCCCGAGGAGCGTCCGGCGGCCAAGCCAGCAGAGGACGAGGATAAGCACGACTTAGCGGCCGTGATTGCACAGGAGTCCGCCAAGCGTGAAGAGGCTGAACGTGTAGCGATCGCCAATGCAGGCAAGCTCGCCCGTGAGGCCGCGGAACCCCAGGCTCCACCGCGACCGAGGTCATCACCGGTATCGCCCTCCGGTCAGCCAATTCCGCCGCCACCAGCGCGTAAACAACAACCCCTTACCTCCTTCTCCGGGCGACCAATTCCGCCGCCCCCGCGTCCTTCCGCGAATCCCGATCCCCGTGGTCGCAGGCCAGCTCGTCCTCCGCGTGACGGTAGCCGAGCTCCACTGCCTCCTCGTACGGGCCGACCCGACGATCGACCGCCGCGCCCTGCGGGACCGAACGATCGTCCTCCTCGCACTGATCAGACCGGTGCGCGTCCAGGGGCGGGCACTGGACCCTCTACGGGCGGATTTCGAGGATCCCCGCCGCCACGAGGTGGTAGCAGAGGTGCGCCGGCACGAGGTCCAGGTGGACCAATGCCAGCTCCGCGCGGCCGTAGCCGTGGTGGACCGAAGTCGAAGAAGCGGGTATCGAGGAAGGAGTACGAAGAGCTCGAGCCGACGACGGTATCGAGTTACGTCCCCTCGAGTGCGCCGATACCGGATCACGAAGTCATCATCGAGCGCGGATCGACCGCACAGGAGGTCGGGCCCAAGCTCAATCGTTCAGCCGGTGATCTGATTCGCTTTCTGTTGTTACAGGGTGAGATGGTCACGGCAACACAGTCGCTCTCTGACGAGATGATTGAGTTGTACGCTGCCGAACTCGGTGCGCAAATTCGCATGGTGGATGCTGGACAGGAACAAGAGGCGATGCTCGCCGCTCGCTACCTCGACGTTGACGAGACCGAAGACGAGCATGCGATCGCATCTCGTCCGCCCGTCGTCACCGTTATGGGACATGTTGATCATGGCAAGACACTGTTGCTCGACCGCATTCGCAACTCCAACGTGGTTGCGGGTGAGGCTGGCGGCATCACTCAGCACATAGGTGCCTATCAGGTCGAGCTGCCAGGTGGTCGTGTAACCTTTATCGATACGCCAGGCCACGAGGCCTTTACGGCCATGCGCGCACGCGGTGCTGGGGTGACGGACATCGTCGTCTTGGTCGTTGCTGCCGATGATGGTGTCATGCCCCAGACCGTTGAGGCGATCAACCATGCAAAGGCGGCTGGCGTCCCAATCATTGTGGCTCTCAACAAGATTGACCGGGCCGATGCCGATCCGAATCGTGTCCTCCAACAGCTCTCGGAGTACAACCTCGTCCCAGAGAAGTGGGGCGGCGACACGATCGTCGTCGAGATCTCGGCGCTACAGAATTTAGGCATTGACGACCTGCTTGAGCAGATCCTGGTGTTGGCCGAGGTGTTAGAGCTCGATGCGAACCCGACGGGCCATGCCAGAGGCACGGTCCTTGAGGGTCACCTCGATGTGGGCCGTGGCCCAGTGGCGACGGTGTTGGTGCAGTCGGGGACGTTGCGGGTCGGTGACTCGATGGTTGCTGGACAGGCATGGGGGAAGGCGAAGGCCCTTGTCGATGATCGAGGCAACAAGGTCAATCTTGCCGGACCATCGGTTCCGGTACAGGTATTGGGCTTCTCTGAGGTTCCCAGTGCCGGCGATCTGTTCCGTGTGACCAATGAGATCGCGAGTGCGCGAGAGGTGGCGGAATCGCGCGAGCAACGGTTACGTCTGGCCGCCAACGCCAATCGGGCTATCGGTAGTTCGGGGATCAAACTCGAGGATCTCTTTGAGCAGATCCAAAAGGGCGACGTGCCGATGCTCAATATCATCTTGAAGGCAGATGTCCAGGGGAGTCTTGAGGCGCTCGCTGACGCGCTTGCGAAGCTCGCCCGCGATGAGGTGGGTCTTGCGATCATCCACAAGGCAGTAGGCGGCGTCACTGAGAACGACGTAGCACTCGCTGCTGCGTCAGATGCACTTATCATCGGTTTCAATGTGCGTCCAGACCGACGTGCTCGTGAGGCGGCCGAGCTCGCCCACGTTGAGGTTCGCACCTATGAGATCATCTACAAGGTCATCGAAGACATCGAGGCTGCCGTCGTCGGCATGCTCAAGCCTGAGTATGAAGAGGTGGTCACCGGTGAAGCTGAGGTTCGCGAGGTCTTTAGGATTCCTCGGGTTGGCGCGATTGCTGGTTGTTATGTGCGATCGGGTGTGATCACACGAGGATCGCACGTGCGATTCTTGCGCGAGGGAGTGATCCTTTGGAAGGGTACCGTGGTGTCGCTGCGACGATTCAAGGATGATGTTCGTGAGGTGAGCGCTGGTTTTGAGTGTGGTGTTGGACTCTCCGATTTCCAGGATCTCCATGGCGGAGATCTGATCGAGACCTTTGAGCTCCGCGAGATCGCCAGGGAGTAAGCCGAACATGGCCAGTCGAGGTTCGCATGGGTACGAGAGGGTTGATCGGGTTTCACGGCTGCTACAAGAGGTGGTGGCCTGGGAGCTTGAGCGTATCGGAGATATCGATGATCGTGTGGCGTTGCTGACGATCACCGACGTACGGGTGCGCCCTGACTTACGCTCTGCTCTGGTCTTCTTTGCTTCGCTCACCGAGGAGGCCGAGATCGCGCTTGAGGCACACCGCATTGAGCTGCAGGCTGCGATCGCTCGGCAGGTCCGCATGAAACGCACGCCTCAGTTGCAGTTCATCGTCGATGATGTGTTGGCAACCTCGGAGGCGATTGAGGCGGTTTTACGCCGCCATGATCAAAACCTTGGCTAAGCAAGCGATGGAGGCAGGGGGCTTTTACGCTCTCGACAAGCCGGTTGGCATCACCTCGCAGCGGGCGCTTACCATTGCGAAACGGCAACTGGGGATCAAGAAAGCTGGGCATAGCGGTACACTTGACCCGCTCGCCTCTGGTCTCTTGGTGGTCGCAGTTGGTTCTTGGTCGCGATTGTTGGCCTTTGTGTTGGGTGCGGACAAGGTGTACTATGCGACCGTACGCTGTGGACTACGCACCGATACGCTCGACATCACTGGGGCGGTCGAGGGCTTTCAAGCTGTTCCCTCCACCCTGGGGGCGGAGGCCGTACAGGCGGGACTTGCGAGTTTTCTCGGCACCATCGACCAGTTACCGCCGGCCTTTAGCGCTCTTAAGGTCAACGGTGTGCGGGCCTATGCACTTGCGCGCGCGGGTGAAGAGGTCACTCTGGCGCAGCGGTCAGTGACGATCTATGCCATTGATCTTCTTGATCTCGCTCGTTCAGGTCCATTTTTGGATGTGGTGATTCGCGTTCACTGCTCTTCGGGTACCTACATCCGATCACTCGCCCGGGATCTTGGCGAGCTTCTCGGTACGGGTGCGACGCTGTATGCGCTACGACGGGAGTCGATCGGTTCAGTGACGCTTGCGTCTGCGAAGGATCCCACCTCCCTTGAGCCGGACGATCGTCTCCCTTTGTCGGTGATCTTTCCTGACGCACCATCCTACGCGATTGAGAGGGAGTTGCTGACACAGGCTCGCAATGGTCATGTGCTTGCATGTCCACCTGCGCTTGGCGATGGTAAGGAGGTGTTGGTTCTGGCCCAAGGTGCTGAGCCCGAGTATCAACGACTTGTTGGGGTCTATGGTGTGCAGGGCGATAAGCTGGTCCCATTGCGTGTGGTGCCGCCAGAGGGGGCTAAATGATCGAGGTGCTCAGCTCTGAAGCTCCGACCTACTCGTTGGATCAGTCGGTCGTAACCATTGGAGCCTTTGATGGTTTTCATCTCGGTCATCTCGGCCTCATCGGTGCTGCGCGTGAGGAGGCCGATCGGCGAGCATTGCCACTTGTAGTCGTCACGTTTGACCAACATCCGATGAAGGTGCTCGCTCCCGAGCGCGCCCCTCGTCTCCTTATGGGTCCAAGGTTGCGCCACCATCTGTTGGGTGCCCTCGGTGTGGATGTCCTCTATCTCCTCCACTTTGATCCAGCACGTGCCGCTCAGGCTCCGATCGACTTTGTCGATGAGGTGCTCGTCCACACCTTGGGTGCGACAGGGGTCTACGTGGGGGAGAACTTTACCTATGGAGCCAAGGGTGCAGGATCGATTGCCGACCTTGTCGAACAGGGCGCACTCCGAGGGTTTTCGGTGCACGCGTCTAGGTTGCTGACCGTCGGGGAGTTAACGGAGAACCCCGAGGCGATTGCGCTGTTAGGAACCGACCGAGTGGTGTCGGCAACGCTGATCCGATCCCTCGTACAAGAGGGTCAATTGGACCTTGCCAACGAGCTTTTGGGTCACCCTTTTGGGGTCGAAGGAGTCGTGGTGTCTGGGGATCGACGAGGACGCACCCTTGGCTTTCCTACCGCCAACCTCGTGGTCGGCGAGGAGTTCGTGAAGCCACCGGATGCCGTCTACGCGGGGTATACCTACCTTGACGGTCGGCGCTATGCGGTAGCGATCTCGCTCGGTACTCGCCCGATGTACTATCCAGAGGGTGGAGCTCGGCTGCTTGAAGTCTTCGTCATCGGAGCGGACGAAGACCTCTATGGGAGGGTGCTGTGCGTCTATTTCCTGCGAAAGCTGCGAGAACAGCAGGTCTTTGATTCTGAGGAAGACTTTCGTCAACAGATGGAGCGTGATGTGCATGACACGATCGAAGCGGTCGGGGCCTGGCCGTCTTTCCTTCCTTGAGGCGCTATGATGAACGCCGTACTCGTAAGTGAAACGTCAATCTGGTGGGTCCAGATCTAGAAGAGGAATGACTACGTATGTCGACTAAGCAAGAGGTCATTGCGAGCTACCAGACTCGTGAGGGTGATACCGGTTCCCCAGAGGTTCAGGTCGCCATTCTCACGGATCGGATAGCTCAGCTCACCGAGCATCTCAAGGTGCACAAGGGCGATCACCATTCGCGCCGTGGCCTCATGATGATGATCGGCCGACGCCGACGACTTCTCGACTACCTGCGCAACCAAGACGTTGAGCGCTACCGTACTTTGATATCCCGTCTTGGTTTGCGACGCTAGTCGCGTTTGCTCCAGAACAAGCAATCGTAAATAAGGAGAAATATGTCGGCAATCAGTGTCGAGCGTCAGTTCACGGGTATGGATACCCTGATTCGTTTTGA
>NZ_DAHVNP010000076.1 GCF_027319265.1 Ferrimicrobium sp.
CAAAACTTTGCGTCTATGTCCATTGAGAGCGGAGCCAACTTCGGTTACTACGCGATCTACCGAATACCCATGTTCAGTAGCGAAAGCTAGTACTCGTGCCACTTGTCTGTCTAGGTCTTGTTTTTGGTCAGAGGAGGATACCCGCGCATAGCCCAGTGACGATCCGTGTTGTGGATCTTCCGATGCTAAATCTCGGACCAGGATGAGCTGGCCAGCCTTGGGTGCTTGGACGGGCATCTTCCCTGTTCGATACCACCTATACGCCGTCTGAGGACGTATATCTTGGGAGAGCGCCCAATCAGCCGAGTTCATTATTAATCATTATGGTGTGTCGCTCTGACAACTGTTGGAACCCCTTCACTACAGATTACTTTCGCGAGATGTTCAAAGGATCGTACGCTCTCACCAGGGAGAAGGGCGTCGATGTACGGCAATGCGGTGGCCATCCCTCGTGCCAACGGGGCGTAGTCCGCCGCTGCCGCCAACGGATTCACCCAAAGAATCGTCTTGGCGAGGCGACACAACCGTGCCATCGCCTCCTCCATGACCTGAGGGTCACCACGATCCCAGCCATCCGAGAAGACCACCACGATCGCCCCCCGTGCTAGCGCTCTTCCCCCGTGCTCCGTGTTAAACATCGCCAATGACTCGCCCAGTCTGGTACCTCCCGCATAATCCTCCACCACCGCCGAAACCCTGGCCATCGCTCGGTCAGGATCATTCGCGCCAAGGGCACGGGTGATATTGTTGAGACGCGTGCCGAGGGTAAAGACAGCAACCTCCCCCAAGGCGCGTTGGGATGCCCAGGCGAAGTGCAAAAGCCCCTCTGCGTAGGCGTGCATGGAACCAGAGATATCAACCAGAAACAGCAGTCGGCGACATCGCCATCCCTTGCTTCTGAAGCGGCGACGCACTGGCTCGCCATCGGTCCCGATGGCTAGGCGCAGTGTTTGCGCGAGGTCAAGCCGTTGGGGTTTGTGACTCTTGACGAGCCGATAGCTCCTGCGTAGCGGAGGTGCAAACCGAAACCGATCGATCAGATCGAAGGCCTCGCGACGTTGCGCAGGCTCCAGCGACCGTAGATCAACCCTCCGGAGACGCTCGGCAGCGGAATAGCGCACGACACGTTCAACCTCATCGTCGATTCCCTGTTCACCCTCGGGAGCCTCTTGGGAGTCGAAGCCAACGGTGACTTGTCGCGGCACCACCTCTTGGACTCCTTCAGCAAAAAAATACTCATCAAAGACTCGGTTGAAGAGTTCATCGTCCTGGTGCGACTTGACCAACGTAGCTCGTGCCATCTCCCGCACGTACGCTGGGTCGCTGATGCCAACCACTTCCAATGCCTGGAAAAAATCTCGTGCACTCGACAGAGGAACTCGCAGGCCGCGCACCCGAAGAAGCTCGACAAACCCTGTCACTAACTCCTCAGGCTTCATGCACCAAACCGAGCAAATGCCCGCTCGATGAGCGTCGTCAGACCAACGGAATCGATTCGCTCCTCATCCTCACGATATTTGATCACGGTGCCGAGGGTCATCTCGAGCCATGCCGGTGTAACCTCCACAGCCGTCAATCGGGTCAAGGCGCTCGCCCAATCGATCGCCTCGGCAATGCCAGGTGGCTTCACCAGTCCCTGACGCCGGAACTCTTGAACGATCGCTCCGATCTGCGCAGCGAGCGACGCACTTGCCTCGGGGACACGAAGACGGATGATCTCAACTTCACGTTCAAAACTCGGGTGGTCTACCCAGAGGTAGAGACACCGGCGTTTGAGAGCATCGTGAAGATCACGAGTCCGGTTAGAGGTCAAAATCACCACTGGCTTGACGAGCGCTCTTCGCGTGCCGAGTTCTGGAATCGTGATTTCAAAGGTGGAGAGCAGTTCCAGTAGAAATGCCTCAAACTCGTCATCGGCTCGATCCAACTCGTCGATCAACAGGACCGGTGGACGCGTTGGATCGGCATAACCGAGGGATCGCAACAACGGTCGCTCGATGAGGTAACGGTCCTCATAGAGCTCAGCCTCCAGTGAGGTGCGATCCGCCTGCACACCCACGGCCTCAGTGGCTCGCAGATGCAGGAGTTGCTTGGCATAGTCCCAGTCATAGACGGCCTGGGTGGCATCGATCCCCTCATAACACTGCAGTCGGATGAGATCACTCCCGAAAAGCCGCGACAAGGCCAGTGCGAGCTCGGTTTTACCCACTCCCGCATCCCCCTCAAGCAGCAGTGGCTTCTCGAGTGCCAACGCCAAAAACGACGCGGTCGCGATCTTCAAATCAGCGAGATAGTCGACGCTCGACAGCCCTTGCGCCAGTTTTTCGGGCGTCGCCACGCCAAGTTGATCCGTCCGAGACTCAGCCAAGTTCGACCAGAGCTCGACGCACCAGAACCCGTGCGAGGTGGCGTCGGTACTCAACACTCGCGTTGATGTCAGCCGAGGGGGAGGTCCCCTCATCGGCCACCGCAGCGGCCTCCTCAAGGCTTGCCCCTGCCGCTAGGCGCTCCTCAACTGCCGTCGCACGCAAGGGGGTCGCCCCCATGTTGACAAAGCCAACGTTGGTGCGATCATTACGTACAGCGACAACCCCAACGATCGCCCAGTCCTGGGCACGCCGATTGAACTTTTGATAGGCAAACTTCGTAAAGCCGGTCGGCACGCGAATCTCAGTCAGAATCTCATCCGGCGCCAGCGCCGTCTCTAAGAAACCTTTGAAGAAGTCGCCGGCCGCTATCGTGCGGCGTCCAGATGGGCCCTCGGCCACCATGGTTGCGCCTAGCGCAAGAAGCGCGGCGGGAAGGTCAGCAGCGCCATCTCCGTGCGCGGTCGAACCGCCAATCGTGCCGACATGGCGAACCGAGGGATCACCGATTTGGCCCGCTACCTTGACCAAAACAGGAACCTCCCGTGCGAGCAGCTCCGAGGTCTCCACGTCGCGATGCCGGGTCAGCGACCCGATCGCCACCTCACCGCCATCCTTACGAATATAGGAGAGCTCAGTGATGCGTCCGATGTCAACCAGCTTCGATGGCGTAGCCAACCTTAGCTTCATGAGTGGCAACAACGAGTGACCTCCTGCGAGCACCTTCGCATCCTCATCATCAGCGAGCATCGTGATCGCCTCTGCAACGGTTGTCGCTCTCGCATAATCGAAAGTTGATGGGTACATGTCTATCCCTTCTGTTGGTGTTCGTTCTTACTTAGACATTGCCTGTTGGATCAACCGATAGACCCGCTCTGGAGTCGCCGGCATCGGACAATCGGTGACCCCGAGGTCCGACAAGGCGTCCACCACCGCATTGATCACCGCTGGTGCCGAACCAATCGTACCGGCCTCCCCAACGCCCTTGACTCCAAGCGGGTTGGTCGGCGATGGTGTCACCGTTGAGGCGAGTTCAAAGCTCGGCATCTCGCAGGCAGACGGGACCAGATAATCGGCGAGTGACGCGTTGAGAAGCTGCCCCGATCCATCATAGAGCGCCTCCTCATACAACGCCTGTGCGACGCCCTGGGTGATGCCGCCATGGATCTGTCCCTCCACAATCAGGGGGTTAACCTGATTTCCGCAATCGTCGACCGCAATGTAGCGGATGAGTTCAACCCGACCGGTCTCCTCGTCGACCTCCACCACCGCGATGTGGGTGCCGTTTGGGAAAGTAAAGTTCGGAGGATCCCAACTGATGGACGCCTCCAGGTTCGGCTCAACCCCTTCGGGCAGATTGTGGGCTGTGAATGCCTCGAAGGCGATCGCTGCGAGGGGTAGCTGCTGCTCCGGCGATCCCTTCACACGGAACGTCGCCCCAACATATTCAAGATCCTCTTCGGCAACCTCCATCTGATGCGCCGCAATCTTCATCGCCTTCTCAATGACTCGCTCCGTCGCCAAGTACACCGCCGTCCCTCCGACCGAGAGCGAGCGACTGCCGTAGGTATCCATCCCATAGGGCGCGATCGAGGTGTCGGAGTGCAGTACCTCCACATCGTCAGGCGAGATTCCAAGCTTGTCCGCCACGATCATCGACCAGCTCGTCTCGTGCCCCTGGCCGTGAGGAGCCGTACCGGTGACTACCTGCACCTTCGAGGTCGGCAAGATGCGAACAGTCGCCGCCTCCCAGCCTCCGGCTCCGTAATTGAGACTCGCGAGTACACGAGATGGAGCGAGTCCACACATCTCGACATAGCACGAAACACCGATACCGAGTCGGCGTGGATGGTGAGCCTTGCGGCGCTGTTGCTGTTCCTGGCGCAGCTGCGTATACCCAGCCGTGTCAAGTGCTTTCGCAAGATTCTCCTCGTACGATCCGGAATCGAACACCAGTCCCGCCACGGACTCATAGGGGAACTTCTCCGCAGCGATGAAGTTCCGACGTCGCAGTTCAGCCGGGTCCATCTCGAGCTTGCGGGCCAGAGAATCCATCGCTCGCTCAATCGCGTAGGTGGCCTCAGGACGTCCAGCACCACGATAGGCATCGGTCGGCGTCTTGTTCGTAAACAAGCCGGTGCAGGTGAACGAGTAGGCACCGACGTCATAGACGCCGTGATAGAGGAACGCACCAAGAAGAGGAACGCCAGGCGTAACCAGCTGCAGGTAGGCACCCATGTCTGCGAGGAGCTTGACGCGAATCGCAGTCACCTTGCCCTCGGCATCCGCGGCCAGCTCCATGTACTGGACCTGGCCGCGACCATGGATAGTCGCCATCGTGCCTTCGCCTCGCTCTTCGGTGAAGCGAACTGGCTGGCGCAGACGACGCGCAAGCGCCAGACACAAAAGCTCCTCAGCATAGACATCCAGTTTTGACCCGAAACCACCTCCAACCGCAGGAGCCACCACACGAAGCTTGGTCTCAGAGATCCCAGCGGTGAGCGCCAACATCACGCGCAGAACGTGAGGGATCTGTGTCGATGAGTAGACCGTGAAATCACCCCCCATTGGAGAGGGGACGACCACCATAGCCCTCGGCTCCATGGCAGCGGGGATGAGACGCTGTTGCACATAGCGCTCACTTACGGTGACGGCGGCCTCCCGAAAGGCCGCATCAACCGCCTCGGGATTTGGTTCCAACGCCCACACAAAACTTGCGTTGCTCTCAAGCTCCTCATGTGCCAACGTTGCATCCTTCACCGCGTCCTCGAGATCGAGCACCGGGACCAACTCCTCGTACTCCACGATCACGGCGCCCGCGGCATCGACCGCTTCGACCTGCGAACGTGCGACCACCGCGACGACACCTTCACCTGCGTAGTGCACATACTCCTTCGCCAGTGGATAGTGCGCTGGACTCTTCATCTCTGGGGTAACGGGCCAGGCACACGGCATTGGAGCGGCCCACTCCGCCTGTAGATCCTCGCCAGTATAGATCCCGACAACCCCTGGCATCGCTTGCGCGGTACTAGCATCGATCGCGCGGATACGAGCATGCGCATGCGGCGAACGAACGAGGACAAGGTGGAGAGCCCCTGGAATCACCAGATCATCAGCGAAATGCTTCTCACCGGAGAGAAGCTCGGGATCCTCTCGACGAACCCGACGCTTGCCAATGATGTGCTCCTGTTGGGTTGGATCAGTCATCGTCATGCTTGTGCCCCCATCTCTTCTTTAGCGGCGAGTACCGCCTTCACAATGTTGTGGTAGCCGGTGCAACGACAGAGGTTCCCCTCGAGCCCCTCACGCACCGTCGCCTCATCGAGGGTGTCGTTCTCAGCCAAGATGGACATCGAGACCATGACCATTCCAGGAGTGCAGTAACCACACTGGAGGGCATGGTTTTCCTGAAAAGCCCGCTGAAGTGGATGGAGTGTGCCATCAGCAGCGGCCAACCCTTCAATGGTCGTTACCCGTCGTCCATCAGCCTGGGCCGCCAAAACCGTGCAGGATTTGACCGATTCACCATCGAGCAGCACCGTACAAGCTCCGCAGGACGAGGTGTCACAGCCAACGTTGGTGCCCGTCAATCCAAAATCCTCTCGCAGGAGGTGAACCAAAAGCGTCCTGGGTTCGACGTCAGCCACCCTCTGTTGTTCGTTTACCGTTACTGCTACGCGCACTCATCTCCTCCTTCGCCGGGATTTCGTCGTGCAGTCGAGCAGGCACATCCGTGCCGACCAGACTCTGCCTACCAAATCGAAGTTAGCACGAATCCGGAGCCCGTACCTTGCGAAGGGCAAAAAGACTCGCCAATAGCTGTTTTGTTCGCATCCGTTGCGTGCCCTTCGCATCCGCATCGACCACTGTCCCGCGAGCGAGTGCGGCCCGTCAAACGAAGAGGAGTCACCAGGCCCGTTGGCGATCCCGATCGGATCGCGAGCGCAAGCAACCTCCACCCACTCACGTTGACTCAACATAGATTTGTGCCTGTGGTAAACTATGAGTCAAGTAGATCGAGGTTCTATGGTTGTCACTGTCATCGTAGTCGTCATCGCCGTCGGGTTGCTTGTCCTAGTCGGCATGCACGTTGGGCCTCATGGATCGATCGTCACCGCATCCATTGGCATGGGTGCCGGTGTGCTGCTTACCCTCATGTTGAGCCACTCACACTCGTCGCTGGCAGCCATCCTATGGAGTTTGGTGGTCCTGCTCTTTGTGGCCGTCATCGCCGTCGGGTTGGCCGGGGTTCGGGGCCTGCGGACAACGCAGTACCATTCGAAAGAGGCTGTCCCAGGATTGGTAAAGCTGCTTGACTCCGCGGGAGTCGCCACCTCTCGGCTCGACCCGATTGGAACCATCCAAATCGCTGGTAAGGGTTGGTCCGCTGAGAATGATTCTGACGATCCTATCGAGATCGGAACTACCGTCTTCGTGACCCGGATCGACGGCCTCAAGCTGCACGTCATCCCAGAGGCCCCCCAGGGGGCAAATCGAAAGGAAACATCATGATTACTGCAGGCATCATCATCCTGATTGTTCTGGTCATTCTCCTCCTCGTCCTCACCAGGACGATCAAGATTCTGAAGGAGTATCAGCGAGTGGTGATCTTTCGACTCGGTCGTTCGATCGGTTCCAAGGGTCCAGGGTTGCTCCTGATCAACCCAGTTATCGATCGCTTAAATCTCGTCGATCTTCGTGAGCAGTACTTCGAAATCCCCCATCAGACAGCCATCACCAAGGACAACGCCCCGATCTCGATCGACTTCATCATGTTCTATCAAGTGGTCGATCCGGTACAATCGGTCGTCGCTGTCCAGAACTTCTCAGGAGCTGCTCTCAATGTGGCCGCTACGACGCTGCGCAGTGTCGTTGGCGACATGTCACTCGACGATGTTCTCTCCCGCCGTGAGGATATGAATTCGCTGCTGCGCCTACGACTCGATGAAGTCACCGAACGATGGGGCGTCAAGGTCTCCAACGTCGAGGTCCGTGAGATCAATCCTCCTCCGGCGGTGCAGGATGCGATGACTCGTCAAATGTCAGCAGAACGGACCCGACGAGCAGTGGTCACCGAGTCTGAGGGGCAAAAACAGGCTGCCATCACCGTCGCCGAGGGGCAGAAGCAAGCCTCCGTGCTCGCCGCCGAAGGGCAGAAGCAGGCAACGATCCTAGCGGCAGAGGCTGAACGAGAGTCGGCTAAGTTGCGGGCTCAGGGTCTCTCTGATGCCCTGGAGGCGGTCAACACCAATGCTTCGCGATCCGACGCCAACGTTTTGACGCTCCAGTATCTTGAGACGCTACGCCAACTCGCTCAATCGCCGTCCACCAAGTTCGTCATCCCCGCCGAGCTGACGGGTCTACTCGCGACCATGGGGCAAGCGACTCGCAACGCAATGGAGATCACGCAACCGCCTACAGGGAACAAGAACGTGCCCAAGGTTGCTGCTGCGCGCACAACGAATGGCAAGATGGATCCGGCGGCCGGAGCCGCTATCGTCGATTAGCTGTCCGCCCTTACCTCCCCAGATCCTTCACGGCCAATTGTCAGTTGGTGGTCGCCTAGGTTGATGAACCAACCAGGTTTGATGAGCACCGATCCATGGGTGGGGGTAGCGTCGTGGGAGAAGCGTAGACTCAGCGATTCCGGGTCTGCATACCGTAGTCGATGGAGAGGTCTACGCCCAAGAAGGAGCGCTCCACCCTACACTGACAGAGGTGAACGAGGTGGCCAATACCGCGAAGCGACCCGGAACCATTGCTTTCGTCGACGAAGATGCAAGCGTTGGAACAAGCACAGAGACGCTGATCAGTCGGCTACCTGGGACCCAGGCGAGGCTGCACCAACTCGATCAATGGCTCCTCACGCGAGCCGATGTTCGCAGCACCCATCGAGAACGGGTCAGAGCGGCGCTCCTCGAACTCGATCGATTCAATGTCACGGTTGCAACCCTCGCCCAAGCCGGTTATCACGGCAAGAAGATGGCCAGCCTCCTCAGCGATTTTCAGAATCACTTTCCTTCGGTGACCCGCGATGAGTCGATCGTCAACGGGCCGCACTGGACACGAGCAAGACTAGGTTTCGATCTCCTGTCGGAGGCCGAAATCGCCGACCTGGTATCGGCTGGAGCGGACCATGCCCTCCTCACAATAGCCAAGTGGCGCTCACCTGACCTTGATCCTGCAAGCGCGAGAGTGATCAAAGGCCTCACCCGAGACGGTTTTGATCTCCATGGTCACTTCGATGACCACCCACAGGTCACCAGCGCCACGCAGATCTACCATTTCACGGATCCCGATCAAGAGGTGTCGTGGACGCTCGCCGAGATTCTGGCTCGGCTCCACACCGGAGCCTTCCGGATGCAAGATCTTGTCATCTACCTCCCCAACAGCCGGCACTACCACCGCGCCCTTCGGCACTACAGCCGCGCCTATCGCCTTCCTCTCATCCTCCACCAGCAACGCCAGGCATCCCAAACAACTCTCGGTCGCCACCTCCTCGAACTCTTGGACCTTCTCCAGGTCGGTCATGTGGTTGGATCAGCCCACCGAAGTCGGCTACTCGCCAACCTCATCGCCGACCAAGCACCACCCGACACCTGGGATCGTTTGCTCGAATGGCTTCTGGAGCTGCTCGACAAGATGATGGCTGATCCAAATGCGAGTGCGCAGATCAACTCCATGGATCAAACGCTGCGAGCGGAGCTCTTCGCCCAACTCCAACCGTCTCTGCCAACTACCGCGTCGGTGGACACCTTGTCCCAGTTCCTCGACGCTGTTCGTGACCGTCTTGGCGCCATGACACTCGCGGAGAAAGCAGGAACAGAGGGGATTACGGTGGCCAACACCGGTCAGCCCATCGGCCAGCATCGAATCGTCTTTGTCCTGGGTGGTGTCGATCGCCATCTTCCCCCTGAACTCTCCAACAACCCGCTCCTCCCGCTTGCAATACGCGACCGTGTCGATGGGCTGCCCACCACTGCAGAACTCGTCCAGTGGCAACGTGCACAAGCGATCGGCATGTTCCATGCCGCCACCGAAGAGCTCATCATCACCGCCCCCCAGCGGATCGAGAATGAACGCACCCTTGCAAGTCTGCTCCTCGAAGAACTTGGGCTGCAACCCACAAGTGCACCACCCCCCTATGGTGTGCTCCCCATGGAACGGGTGGCGTTTGACACCACCCATCCGGAGATCAAAGTCCGACGCGACCACGCGCTAGCGATCGAGCGATCACGTATTCGTAACGTCGAATCCTCAGACTTCTCTGGCAAGGTTGGTCCGCTTGCCTTTGGACAACTCTCAGCGACCCAGCTCGAGGATCTCGGCCAGTGCCCATTCCGCTGGTTTGTCAAACACCGCCTCCGTGTTCGGGCGCCGGACGATGAGACAAATGAACCCGACCCTCGAACACTCGGGCAGCTCGTGCATACGCTCCTTGAGACGTTGGTCACGACGCCCGAGCCAGTACCTCGTCAAGTCCTTGAGGAGCTGCTTGAACAACACGCCCCAGTAACGTTGACGAAGTACACACCTAACTGGTTGCCGATTCGGGCCGAGATCGCCAAGCAACTCGAGACGCTGGTCGCGAATCCAGAGTTTTCGCTGGGTGCTTTGGGGACCCAGGTCGAACTCGCGCTCAATGGCTATTGGCATGAGATCCCGGTACAAGGCCGTATCGACCGCCTCGATCACGTCGGACCAAACGACTACGCGATCATCGATTATAAGTTTTCAAAGTCAGTACCAACGGGCATCCAAGACGCCGAGGGTCGTCTCAAGGTCGATGTACAGCTCTCTGTCTATACCCAACTAGTGGAGGGCCAAGGCAAGCACGTCGTCGGTGCGAAGTACTGCCTAGTGAAACGTGGCACATTCGTCAAAGCGCCAGGGATCACCAAGGGCGAGGAACCCGCAAAGGAGGCAGCGGCCCGCCTGCTCACTCGTCTCGAGAATGGTGATTTTGCGGTTGCTCCTGACATCGATCGCAAGGCGTGCACCTACTGCGACTTCGCACAGACCTGTCGCATCGCGAGCCGAAATGCTGGCTAAGCTCCAACCTCTTTGGCGTATCACTTCGCGACACAGGATCGACCAAAACGAAGTCGCCACCTCCTGCCGTCCACCGAGGCGACCATGCAGCTGAGCGATCGTCAACGCCAAGCGGTCACCAGCGGTGGGGACGTCGCGATCTCAGCTGGAGCTGGGACCGGAAAAACCCAGACGATGGCTGCCCGCTATCTCGCTCATGTTGAAGCGGGGTTACGACCTCTCTCTATCGTCGCGGTCACCTTCACTGTCCGAGCTGCAGCTGAACTTCGCCATCGTATCCTGAGCCAAATGCGCGAACGATACCGTGCCAACGACCCAAGGGTGCTGGAGGTCGAGGTTGCACCGATCGGTACCATTGACTCCCTCTGTCAACACCTCTGCACCGAGTTTCCGGTCGAATCCGAACTCGACTTCGACTTCGAGGTCATTGACGAGACCAGTTACCGCCAGCTACTCTCCCTTGAGCTGCCCCACCTCCTCGAACGGATCCCTCCAACCACCTACGAACTGATCGACTACTCCACCTTAAAGTCCTTCGTCACGATTTGTCTCAAAGATCTTGAGCGCTTCCGGAGTGCTGGCGCCATGGACATCGCCACGATCAAAGCGGCCATCCACGACGCCCAACAAGCGGCCATCACCACCGGGCCCTGGGCAGAACTTGAGGCAGCGTTAGCGCAGCACCAGGCTCTGCGCGAAACCGACCTCATCGAACAGACCAGACGCACAGCGCTACGAGGGTTGCAGCTGTTACGCCAAGGAGATCATGAAGGCTGGATAGTACTCTCGGCGTTGAATCGCCGAGGTGGCTCGGCTAAAAATTGGCTTCCAGGAGAATACGACCAGGTCAAAGAAGATCTCAGGATCCTCCAGGAACAGATCAAGGGACTGCCCGACTACGTCCGTATCGGTTGGAATGAGATCGACGACCGCAACCAAGTCATCGTAGAGGCCGTCCGTGCAGCTGTAGAGATCGTGGCGACCCAGCTCGACGAGATCAAGGCAGCGCAGGGCATCGTCGACTTTGCTGACCTGGAGACGCATGCGCTCAAAGCGCTCAATAACGAGTTTGTCCGTGAGGAACTCACGGATCGGTGGCGAGCTATTCTGGTCGACGAAGTACAAGATATCAGTCCGCTCCAGTACCAGCTACTCGAACGCCTTAGCCGTCATGCCACCCTCTCCGCAGTCGGTGACGCCAAACAGTCGCTCTATCGTTTCCGGGGCGCGGACCCGGAGCTCTTTGCGCAACAGATTGCCTTGAGCCAGGAGCATGTAACGCTCGACGAGAACTACCGTACCGTCCCTGCGCTCGTAGAGCTCGTCAACAACACCTTTGCGACGCTCATTCCAGGCTATGAGGCGCTGCGCCCCATGCGCACCACCGAGTACGCACGCCCCCCGGTGGAAGTCATGGTGGTTGATGAGACGAGCGATGCCACCATGGCCGAGCGACGGCGAGTCCTCTCCGAACGTATCGGCGATCGAATTCTCAATCTACTCGAAGAGCCCTTTGTGATCGCCGACCCAACCACCGGTAACCTTCGCCAGGTCAAACCCCAAGACATCGCCATCATCTCCGCCAGTTGGGATATGTTGGACCGAGTCGCCGAGGAGCTCCAGCGGCTCCAGCTGCCCGCGAATATCGTCGGTGGAGGTCGGCTCCTCGCTAGCCAGGAGGCGGCGGACGTCGTGACGATGCTCTCGTTCTGCGCGAACCCTCATGAGAATCTCTCCTGCCTCGCACTCATGCGTTCCCCAATGGTTGGGTTGAGCGACGTGGAACTTGCGGAGTTAGGTGGAGCAAAGGAACGATCGAGTTCGTGGTTCAGTTTTCTCCTTGACCACCTCCGAGATGACCCGCGTATCGAACCGATCGCGCGCCTTCCCTTCTCTCCCACCAGTCTGTCCCCAAGCGACCAGCTTGCGCTGGTCGGCGACATCCTTCTCTACCCCGAGATTCTTGCCGGCTTAAACCATCCGCAGCGACGTCGCGCCGATTGGATTGCTCTGCTTGACCTCGTCGACGAGCGTGCGAGTAAGGGTTTTGATACCAACGATATCATCCGCTACCTGCGTTTTGCCATCCGCGATGGTGCGCGAATCGCCCGCCCACCCGTCGAAGCAGAGGATTCGATCTCGCTGGTGACGGTACACGCCTCTAAGGGTTTGGAATGGCCGATCACGATCGTGATCGACCTCGATCGAAGCCCTCGCCCAGCACCTTCGCTCGCCATCGACCCGCATCGTGGCATCGCCTTCAAGCTCCAAGACGAACACTCTGGCCATCTCTCGTGGATTAACGAACTCCAACGCGAGGAGGAGTTGCTCGAAGAACGTCGACGTTGGTACGTCGCCACTACACGGGCTCGTGACCACCTGATCCTTGCCCTCGCTTCCCGAGATCGGGTCAGCACACTCCTCGACCAGATCGGTGAATACGCCGAGATCACGCAACTGCCCACGAATCTGGCTCCCCCTGTCCCTCGAGTCGTCGCGGGCACCGAGGCTCCACGCTATCGCCCCTCAAGCGTCGATCTGTCCGCCCCCTCACGACACGTACACCAGACCCTGGCAAGTCGGGATCTCACAGACTTTCGTCGCTGTCCGCTCCTGTTGGCGACGACAGAGACACCAATGGGAAGGAGCGATCGACTCAGGCGACTCCTACTCGAGCGCGCGACCGAGGGACTACCCCTTCTCAGCAGCGATCTTGACTGGTTGCCGACTTCGCGGGCTGAGGAACTGATCCAACAGGTCGGCTACTACCAGGAACTTCTCACCTCCCATCTGCGGACCGCTCCAGCACTACGCTACGGAACGTCGACGGTCTGCTCCTGGTCTCTCCAGTGGGGTCCCTTTCTCTCCGACGAAGATTCGGTCATCGACCTCACCCTATCGGAGGGAGATTTGACCGGCTTGAGCCTTGCTCACGCCGAACACCCGGGACTACGAGCAGGCATCCTCTACCTCACGCAATCACGAATCCACTGGCTCTCCTCCGCCGAGCTGGGCCAGATTGAGCGCGAACTACCATCCCTACTTCGTGAACTCTCCGAATGTCCGTGTGGACCTCGACGAGACCGAGCCGCGAGCTGTCGTCATTGCCGTCAAGCGCGTACCTGTCATTGGATCCAACGAGAAGACCATAGGCTTTAACCGTGTCTACCATCGATCTCGCAGGGTTCATCACGGAAGTCAAGGGGCAAGCCATCCACCACGGCTTCCATGTCCATGACGAACGTCACTTCATGGAGACCTATTCACTCCGACAGTGGTGGGAGGTCGATCTCCATCCCGAATCCGGCTGCGGATCCCCGATGGAGCTCCACCTCGCCTTGGATGTTGATCCTCGTGTGTTGCTCGCCTTCGATGACGCCTTTGCTACCGCCTCCGAGCCGAACTCGGTTCCGGATGAGTTCTTCTTCCCGTTGACCCTCACCTGGACCCTCCCCGCCGGTTCCATCGACCTTCTGAATTTGGCGCTCAACCTCGCAGGTCTCACCGGCATGTCGCTCCCTCTCGAAGTGGCGGCGACCGACAGCTACGGATCACCCGCAGCCACTCCAGAGCGAGCCATCAGCGTGACTGCCAGACGCTCCGTCTCCCTCGCCAAGATCACCGAGGGTGAGGAGGCGATTGACGACACGCTCGACCGCGCCAACGATGTCAGTCTTTTTCTTCTCAAGCTCATCGAGTGAGTCCAGATGAACAATACCTCCATCCAACCTGGCCGTCGGCGTCGAAGTAGGGTCATAGAACCACAACTACACGAAATCAGCGATGCCGCACTTGTTGTCGCAGTAGCGCGCTACAACCAAGATGCATTGGCAGAGATCTTCCGGCGGCATGGAGGTGCGGTGCACGCGCTTGCCAAGCGCGTCACGCGCGATCAAGCGCTGGCCGAGGAGGTCACCCAGGAGCTGTTTGTACGGCTCTGGAACGAACCGGAGCGCTATGACTCCGCTCGTGGCACGTTACGTACTTTCTTATTGATGCAGACTCACCGTCGATCAGTGGACGTCATTCGATCCGAAGAGGCCCGGAAGCGTCGCGAACAGAACGATACCGCGACCATCGCTGCCACCTCTTATGATATCGACCATGAGTTCGGTGACCTTGCCGATCGCGAGGCGGTGCGCGAGGCACTCCAGACCCTCCCCCAAGATGAACGCAGAGCTATCGAACTCGCCTTTTTCCATGGGCTCACCTATCGCGAGGTCGCTCAGCGTCTCGAACAGCCTGAGGGCACCGTCAAGACGCGCATCCGATCTGGGCTCAAACGAATGAACGATGCACTTGCACAGTGGAAGACGGTGGAGGCATGATGGAACGAACCAATCCTGCAGATCAGACGGAACACCAAGACGCTGAGGAGCTACTCGGTGCCTATATTATTGACGCAGTCGACCCAGAGGAACGCGCCACTGTTGAGGCACATCTGAGCCGTTGCGTCACCTGCCGAGGAGAGGTAGACGCCCTCCGATCAACACTCGGCATGCTTGCCAATGAGGGCGGCCCAGCACCCGCTGGCATCTGGGATCGGATCGAGGATGAGATCAATGGAAGCGGAGACGTCGTTGCCTTTCGCCCCCCCCAACGCTCGCGGCTGCGGATCCCGACCATCATTGCATCGACCGCTCTCGCTGTGGCTGCTGCCTTAACGCTCATCTTCGGCATCGCGATCCATAGCCTCCACAACCAGGTCGCGGAGCTCAGTACACAGGTCACGACGTCCGCTACGAGGGCCATCGCCACCGCTGCGCTCCTGCAGCCGGGTGCCAAGCGCTTTGCCCTCGACAACCCGCAGGGTCACACCGTGGGCAGCGTGGTTGCGCTTCGCTCAGGCGAGGTCGTCCTCACGTCATTCCTGATGCATCCACTGGCGACAAACTCCACCTACCAAGTCTGGGCGATCGTCGATGAGAAACCGATATCGCTCGGGCTCCTTGGCAGTCATCCAACCGTCTCCGTCTTCCACACAGGCGGCAACCACGCCTTCGAGTTTGCGATCACCGTTGAGCCGGCCAGTGGCGTGGCTCAACCGACCGGAGCACCCGTGGCAACGGCCGCCATCATCTAATCCCAGGCACCAGGTTCCAACGGCCCGCCCGGTAAGCTCATGAGATGACCGAGACCCTGTTCCGCCATGTTCGATCGGTGCTTGACCTCCTCAACGAGCACATTCATGAGCACATCGCTCAACTAGCAGACTCGGGCCAACTCGAGTCTGCACAGGTGGAGGCCTACCAACTCGCCACGGCTGCGTCAGCGCTACTGGCGATACCCACCATGCTCGAGTATGCCAACCGTGGCCAACAAGAGCGTGCGGTTGCCACCGTCTTTTGCCTGCAGACTCTTCGCGAGACTGCTGCAGACCTGCTGACCGCAGGTCTCATCGATCCAGCGGCCGTCCAGATTGTCTTCGGCGACGAATTCCAGGTCACTGATGCGTTGATCGACGCGATCGCCCTCGACCCAGGACCTGCACACCTGGGCGAGGATCTTGAGCTGGTCGCTGAGACCTTCCGCCGCGTGGCAAATGAGAAGATTGCCCCCCTCGCCGACGAAATCCATCGCAACAACCTTGATATACCCGACACGATCATCGACCAGTTAGCCCAGATGGGCGCCTTTGGCCTCTCCATTCCTGAGGAGTTTGGTGGCTCGTCGAATGAGACCGCCGACGACCTGATCGCCATGCTCATCGCAACGGAGGAGCTCTCACGCGCCTCACTTGGCGCTGGGGGATCATTGATCACCCGTCCCGAGATCCTCGCCAAGGCGATTCTCGCCGGCGGAACCGAGGAACAGAAACAGCGTTTCCTGCCCGCTCTTGCGAGCGGCGAACTCATGGGTGCCGTTGCCGTCACTGAACCAGACTTTGGCTCTGATGTCGCCAATATCACCACCACGGCCACACCTACCGAAGGGGGCTGGCGCATCAACGGCACCAAGACCTGGTGCACCTTCGCGGGCCGCGCCGAAGTCCTCGCGGTACTTGCACGCACCGATCCCGATCGACGGCTCGGGCATCGAGGACTCTCACTCTTTCTCGTCGACAAAGCACGCGCCGATGGTGAGAGCTTTCGCTTCGAGTCCAACGGTGGAGTCATCGAGGGCCGGGCGATCGCCACTCTTGGCTATCGAGGCATGCACTCTTTTGAGGTAAGTTTTGCCAACGTCTTCGTCCCTGCTTCCCAACTCATCGGCGAATCGAGTGGTCAGGGACGCGGATTCTATCTTCAGATGGCAGGATTCGAAAATGGAAGAATCCAGACAGCTGCCCGCGCCGTTGGCGTCATGGGTGCTGCCTATGGGGCAGCGTGCACGTACGCGCAGTCACGGTCAGTCTTTGGACAACCCCTCGTCAATTACCGACTGAGTCGCGCAAAACTTGCACGTATGGCCGCGACCCTACAGGCCAGCCGCCAGGTGACCTACGCCACTGCCCGGCTGCTCGCCCAACATCAAGGCTCGCTCGAGGCATCAATGGCCAAAGCGTATACCTGCCGGGCGGCTGAGTGGGTCACAAGGGAGGCGATGCAGTTACATGGTGGCATGGGTTACGCCGAGGAGTACCCAGTCAGTCGTTATTTTGTCGACGCCCGTGTGCTCTCCATTTTTGAGGGTGCAGAGGAGACGCTCGCATTAAAGGTCATCGCCAAAGGTCTCGCGCGCCGCTAGGTCTCGTTCGCGCTACACTAGCCAAGGGCATCAGTGGAACTGCCTCAATGCTCCCCGATCAAGGGAACGCAATGTTGTGCCGAAACCTCTCGCGGTGACCCTCTGATGAATCGAAGGATAGAAAGGAGGTGATTGCTCTGCGTAGGTTTCTCGGCAATATCTTGCTCAGCCTTGGCCTGTTGGCAGGGACCATCGCCATCCTTGCCCATCTCTCCTTGTTGACAATCTTTAACCCCAACCGCCTCGCCAACGATGCGCAGACCCTCAGCACCAGCAAGACCATTCAATCTGCGATGGCCGATGGCCTCACCAACTCGCTTGCCCCCATTACCGGGGTATCAGGTATCTCCATCTCTCACGCAGAGCTGCAAGGGATCATCGCCGCAGCGCTCGCACAACCTGCGGTCAAGCAGGAGTTCGTCAATGCGATCCGCCAGGCCGACGGCCATCTTCTCGGCACCAACCACGCTCCGATTACCATTGGTGGTCCGGGGCTTACCGAGTTTATCGCAGCAGGGATTTCACAGTACTCCAGCTCCCTCGGCAACTCCGTGCAACAGACTAACTTGAGAATCGCGATTCCTGGGGCCGATCTCCCCAACCTTGGGTTCCTTGCTCGCGCCGCTACGACGGCCGTTCCGATCGCCACCGAGATCGCGATCGTCCTCTTTCTCCTCGCGCTCATCATCCACAAGGCGCGTTCAGCGGTGATTGCAAGGATCGGCAAGTGGCTGATCGCGATGTCGATTTTTGCGGTCTTACTCTTCTGGGCGATCCCGACCTATCTCCTGCCTCGCATCCACCTGAGTTGGGCGCTCATCGCCTCTGTCGTCCTCAAGGCCACCGGACAGGGAGTTACCGTCTTCTACCTCGAACTCGCGATCTCTGGCGTCATCCTCTACCTGTTGTCAAAGGTCGCCTCCAAGCTGGTCTAGGTGTGCACCTCGCCTTGTGAGGTCCGCACCATCCGTGCCTTCTCACCCCGGGCTCGGAACTTCATCGCCATCTTTCGACTCGCCTCATCGATCATCTCATCACCGAACATCACTGCTCCGCGTCCATCGTCGCTGGTTGCGGCGGTGTAGGCGTCAAGTAGATCGCAGGCTTTATCAAAGAGTTCCTGGGTCGGACGATAGACATCATTGAGAACCTCTACTTGCGTCGGGTGAATGGCCCACTTACCATCGTAACCGAGCATCGCCGAACGCTTCGCATAGTTGCGTAATCCCTCAAGATCCGCGATTTTCAGGTAGGGTCCATCGATCACTTGGATGCCAGCAGCGCGGGCCGCCATCAGGATCTTGGAGAAAACATAGTGAAAGTGATCGCCAGGATACTCCGGCACCTCGACCCCACCCGTGAGCACCGGCATCTCCATCGAGGCTGCGAAGTCGGCTGGACCAAAAACAACAGCCTCGATCCGTGGCGATGCCAGACAGATCTCCTCCACATTGATGAGTCCAGTGGTCGTTTCGATCTGAACTTCGAGCCCCACATGACCGGGCTGTAAACCAGCTTCAGCCTCGATCTGGGTCAAAAGAAGGTCAGTCGCGACAACCTGCGCGGCATTTTGGACCTTGGGAAGCATAATCTCATCAAGACGTTCTCCTGAACCCGTTACGACCTCCAGAATGTCGCGGAAGGTCAGCGCCGTATCCCACGCATTGACACGCACGCACAGCACCCGCTCATCCCATCCTCCAGCAGCGATCGCCCGAGCAATGTTGGAACGCGCAGTGACCTTTTCCGATGGCGCTACCGAGTCCTCGAGATCCAAGAAGGTCATATCAGCCTCGATATCACGGGCTTTAGCGATAAAGCGCTCACTCGACCCAGGAACAGAGAGACATGAGCGACGTAACAGCGAACGAGAGCGAAGTGACATGGCTCTATCTTACGCGAAGAACAAGCGCCAATGGTTCCCGTCGTCAGACATTCGCCCAATGGTGGAGCAATCCCCTAGAAGCTTCTGCGACGCTCACCATCAACCACCTATCGAGAGCGAGGTTAGCTCAACGTCATACTGGCACTACGAGAGGGCTTAGGCCACACACAACTCAAACCAAAGAAAGCCATATGGGGCGAGCGTCAACCCATACGCACCGCTGGCGTCAATAGCCGGAAAGGGCGTCATGCCAAGCAACTCAACGGGGACACGGCCATCCCAGTCCCGGAGATCGACCGTGACTGGCTGGACCTTCGAGGCGAAGTTAAAGACGCAGAGCACCACCCGTTCCTCCCTCGCGATAAATCGTGCAAAAGCCAGGATGGCATCATTGTCGACCGACAGGAGTCGAAAGTCACCGTCGCCGAGGACCGACTCTCGATGTCGAACCGACAACATCTCTCGTGTCCATCGCAGAAACGACGAGGGGTTATTCATCTGTGATTCGACGTTGACCACCTGGTACCCATAGACCGGGTCGATGATAAGTCCGGAGTACAGGCGCGCGGGATCGGCACGCGAGAAACCCCCGTTGCGATCTGGCGACCACTGCATCGGAGTACGAACCGAGTCTCGATCACCGAGGTAGATGTTATCTCCCATCAAAATCTCGTCACCATAATAAAGAATGGGTGACCCAGGGAGTGCAAGAATCAGTGCGTGCAACAGCTCAGCCACCCGACGATCATTGTCGATCAGTGGGGCAAGACGACGGCCTATCCCCACATTCCGACGAGAGATAGGATCGCTTGCAAAGGCGCTGTACAGGAACTCACGCTCCTGTTCCGTCACCATCTCCAGCGTTAGCTCATCATGGTTACGGAGAAAAATGCCCCATTGACAACCGTCAGGGATCGCGGGAGTCTGCCGCAACGCCTCGGCGGTGGGAAGCGCACTCTCAGTCTTCACGCTCAAAAACAGTCGAGGCATCAACGGGAAGTCGTAGCACATATGGCACTCATCACCGTCACCGAAATAGCTCACCACCTCAGCGGGAGACTGATTCACCTCGGCGAGGAGCACCGCCTCTGGAAACTCCGTGTCAACAAGGGCACGAATCCGCTTGAGAAAGGCGTGTGTCTCGGGCAGGTTCTCACATCGCGTCCCCTCCTCCTGAAAGAGATACGCGGCGGCATCGAGCCGGAATCCATCAAACCCCAGTCCCAACCAGTAGCGGACGACTTGGAGCATGGCCTCCTGTACTTGGGGGTTCTCATAGTTCAGATCGGGCTGATGCGCGAAGAAACGATGCCAATAGTACTGATCACGCTCCGGACAGTAGGTCCAATTTGAACTCTGCGAATCCACGAAGATCACTGGTGCAGATTGATAACCGCTATCATCGTCAGCCCAGACATACCAGTCGGCCATCTGATTATCGCGCGACGCCTTAGACTCCACAAACCAGGGATGTTGGTCACTGGTGTGATTGAGGACGAGATCAGCGATCACCCTGATACCCCGCAGATGCGCTTGGTTCAAGAGTTCTTCGATATCGGTCACATTGCCATAGGCGGGATGAACGCTGAAGTAGTCAGAGACGTCGTAACCCCCATCCTTCCACGGGGAGGGATAGAAGGGCAACAACCAAAGGCAGTCAATACCCAACCACTCCAGATAATCGAGCTTCGAGGTTACTCCACGGACGTCGCCTTGACCATCACCGGAGGCATCAAAGAATCCACGGATATAGACCTCATAGAAAACCGCTCGCTGGAACCAAGTCCGCTCATCCCCGCCAGCAAGGATCCTTCGAGAAGCATCAGTCACCTAGCGACCCTCAAATTGGGCCTTGCCAGGCCCATTTTCGAAGAACGACTGAATGCCAATCTCTGCATCCCTTGTCCCAAAGACTTGGCCAAAGAAGGACTTCTCGAGCTCTAAGCCTTCAGCGAGGCTGCCAGAGAGTCCGGCGTCAATGGCGCGCTTTGCAAACGACTGCGCCACGAGTGGGCCTCGAGCGAACTCCGTCGCCCAGGCGACCGCTGCCGCCTCGGCTTGGCCATCGGCAACGACACGGTCGACCAAACCCCACGCCAACGCCCGATCCGCATCGACCGATTGACCACCGAGGATCATCTCCTTGGCCCTCGATGCTCCGATGAGACGTGGCAAACGCTGGGTCCCTCCACCGCCGGGGATGATGCCAAGAGCGATCTCGGGTTGTCCGAGTTTCGCACCATTGCCTGCGACCCGAAAATCACAAGACAACGCGAGCTCAAGCCCGCCACCCAAGGCATAGCCCTCGATGGCTGCGATCACCACTCGTGGTAGCGTGCTGAGCGCGTTGAGCGCCCAATGAAAGTACTGTCCCATCTCACGTCCGACCGCCATGCCGCCAAACTCACCGATTTCGGCACCAGCCGCGAAGATGCGCTTCGACCCGGTGATCACCACCGCAGCCGGCGGATCCAAAGCCATCGCATTGGCATAGGTCCACAACTCCTCCAGGAGCCCCTTGGAGAGCGCGTTCGCCTTTGGCCGGTTGAGACGCAGTATGACCACATTGTCCTCGGTCTCCTCTCGAATGAGAAACTCCTCCACTATCGCCCTCCTTCTTCCTCATTCGAGGATATCTTGATCATCTCAATAAGCTCGGCTGCCGCCGTCACCGGGGTCATGGAACCCTCGCGTACACGATCACGCAGATTAGTCCGTTCTGCCAAGGATTCCACGGTGCTCCGAAGCGTTGACATCACCAGTCGGTCAAACTCTGCCAATCGCCGTGTCGCACGACGGTTCGCGAGCTCACCACTCTCCTCAAGCCTTACCTTCAATTGCACCAGCGCTTCGAACAGAGCTTCAACCCCATCCCCTCCAGTTGCGACGGTCTCCACAATCGGTGGACGATGGTCATGAGCACCCAGCTCCAACATATTCTCCAGATCACGACGCGTGTCACGAACACCCGCTCGGTCCGCCTTGTTGATCACAAAAATATCAGCGATCTCCATGAGCCCAGCCTTATTAGCTTGGATGGAATCGCCCCAACCTGGGTTGATGACTACCACCGTCGCATCGGCCTCCCCAGTGATCTCGATCTCTACCTGACCGACCCCGACGGTCTCAATCACCACCCAAGGAAACCTCAACGCCTCGAGGAGACGAACGATCCTCGGCACCGCCACGGTGAGGCCACCAAGGTGGCCGCGAGTCGCCAACGATCGGATATAGACCCCAGCATCTTGGGTGTGGTTCTGCATGCGCACCCGGTCACCGAGGATAGCGCCACCACTAAATGGCGATGAAGGATCGACCGCTAGAACGGCGACACGTTCATCGCTCGTGCGAATCTGGCTGATGAGACGATCGACTAGTGTCGATTTTCCGCTACCAGGGGCACCGGTCATACCGACTACGAAACCTGTCTCAGCCTGGGCCGCAAGCCATAACTCAAGTTCCTCACGCTCCCTAGACGCGGGCCGCTCGACGATAGAGATCAACCTCGCGATTGCACCCTTATCGTCATCGTCAAGCACCCTGGCAATGAGCTCCTTGGAATTGTCCACCTATACCTCTATCGTTTCTATCGTTGCCCCCAAAGTCACCAGCGTTTCAGCAAGCGCATCGTAGCCCCGTTCGATGTGCGCTACCGCGTTGATCTGACTCTCTCCCCACGCTGCCAGCGAAGCGACCACCAACGCTGCGCCGGCACGGATGTCGTGGGCCGTTACCTCAGTTCCGAGGAGTCTGGGAACGCCACGGATGATGATATGGTGTCCTTCAGCGCGCAGATTCGCCCCATATCGACGCAGTTCGTCCAGGTAGCGAAATCTGCCAGCAAAGAGATTCTCGCTCACTACGCTGGCGCCATCGGCGATGGAGAGCATCGCCACCAACATTGGCTTGTAGTCCGTTGCCACCCCGGGATATGGAAGGGTTTGAATATCTACCGCCCGAAGATGCCCATCACCGGCAACCTCGATCCATTCATCCCCAACCTCGATAGTCAGTCCGACGCTCACCAGTTTACGAAGGAGAATGAACATGTTGGACGGCGCAATACCCTCGATCCGAACTCGGCCTCCGACTGCTCCCACTGCCGCGAGGTACGTCGCTGCCGCCACTCGATCGCCGATGACACGATGATGCATCGGGCTAAGCCGCTCGACGCCCTCTATCACGATGCGGGAGGTGCCCACTCCTTCAATATGAGCCCCCATCTCGATCAGGGCATTTGCCAGATCAATAACCTCTGGCTCCCTCGCCGCATTATCGATAGTCGTCACACCCTTCGCCGTGGTGGCCGCCATCAAAACGTTATCCGTTGCCGTGTGCGAAGGAAATTCAAGGACAAGGTCGCAACCGACCAGATGATCAGCTTTTGCGATCAACTGTCCGTCAACCGCCTCCACCACCGCGCCCAATGCCGTGAGGGCGAGCTCATGGATATCAACTGGTCGGTCGCCAAAATCATCACCGCCGGGTGTTGCCAGGACCACCTCGCCGGTTCGCGCAAGGATCGGCCCCAAGAGCACGACCGATGCACGAATGCTTTTGACGAGTTCATAGTCGGGCCGACTGGAGAGATCCTGCGACTCCGGGACCTGGACCTCAAGTCGATGCGGTCCTCGCCAAGTGCTCGTTACACCAAGCGAGTCAAGAATCTGCCGCATAATTTCAACATCGGTGATCCTCGGCACATTATCGAGTACATGCACGCCAGAGGCCAGAATGGTTGCTGCCATGAGCTTGAGCACCGAGTTCTTTGCACCTTGCACCGCAAGGCTTCCGTCAAGGCCAACACAGTGCTCAATACGATAGGCCCGCATGACGTCCTCCTTTGCACCGTTCCAACGACCCATGTTAGTTGCGATCCTCTCGCCAGGAGATAGTCGCTGCCCGTCCTACGAGTGCGAGGCAGTCGCTCACACCACCGTTCAACGATGAAAGTGAAGTGTACAATTGTGGACTATTGTGCACCTCAGCTCGTGCTCGCTCGCAGCGAACCACGGACAAGCTAGTAACGCAACGATTCGAATCGACCAACACAGCGAGAGATGCGAGATGCTCCTAGAGGAGTAAATGCAGAGCTACCTCCGTCATCAGGTCGAACGAGGAGAATAGCAAAGTGCTCGCGCCACTTACGAGGCGTTGGATTCCCTTCCTATCGTGGCGCTTGGGCCAAGACACGAGTGGCTCACATCCCTCATCGGCCCCACAACATGACCATATACCCCGATAGGTTGACCCGAAGATCATGCATCCTCGCAGCTGCCTGCCGCTCCTTGACGGCATCCTGTCGTATCCGCCAACAGGCCAAGATCAGCAAGAAGGTTCTGTACGTAGGGTATCATGGAGTATTCAGCCAACCGTTCTGGTGGACACCAGCAGAGTTCGACTAGTTCAACTCCATCGGGAACGGGTTCTTGGTCAGCTCGACATCGACTGCGATAGATCGCCGAGGTGTACTCCACCTGATCACCACTGGCATAGACCACCTGGTAACGGGGGCCGCCAACGACGGTCACGAGTTCGACCTCTTCAATATCCAAACCGGTCTCCTCAGCGACCTCACGGACGACTGCCTGCGTCGGTGTCTCACCAAGCTCTATCGCACCGCCCGGGAGCGACCAATCGGCCATATCAGCCTGCCGAACAAGGAGCAATTCACCAGACTGGCGTTCAACCAGCGCTACCGCGCTCGGTAACAATAACCAGTCGTGTCCCACGTGTGCTCGCAATCGACGAACGTAATCAGAGGGCACCACGGTCTACCAGCCTAGCCGCAAGTGATCGATAGCTAAGCGACATACCATCAGCTAGCGAGCTGCGGGCGAACGAAATAGCTCCCGACGCAGGGTTAGTCGTCCAGCGTATCCCTCAGAAACTGTGTGGTTCGGTCCCACGCCTGCATTGCGGACTGTGCATGGTAGACCTCGGGTCGATCGTCATTGAAGAAGGCATGCTCAGTACCTGGATAGATGAAAAACTCTACCGACTTGCCCATCGATCGCAAGCGTTGCTCAAGCTGGCGGACGATCTCCGGAGACGACGCATCGTCGTGTTCGGCATAGTGACCCTGGATCGGGGCCTGAATCAGGGCATAATCGGGCTCCGCGTCAGGCCAAGGGATCACGCCATAGAAGGGGACTAGAGCCTTCACCAGTTCCGGCTGGTTCGCCGCAAGCACATAGGCCAATCCCCCACCCATGCAAAACCCGACGACGCCCACGCCACTGCCCCCTGAGCGCCGCAGGAGCTCCTTGACCGCTCCCGTCATTTGTTTGGATGCGTCCTGCAGCTGTAATGCCATCATCGCCTTGGCAGCCTCATCAGGCTCGGCGACGACACGCCCATTGTAAAGGTCTGGAGCCAGCGCGAGAAACCCCTGTGCGGCAAAGCGATCACAGACATCCTTGATATGACTGTTGATACCCCACCACTCCTGGATAACAATGACGCCAGGCCCCACACCTGCCTCCGGCGTAGCTAAATATCCGGATGCCTCATGTCCATTACTAGGAAAAGTAATCATTTCGCCCATGGTCAAATCCTAGCAAGTCACGAGAGGACAGCCGCGGACCACACGTCAGAGCACGAATCTGCTGGCTTCAATCCTTCAGTACCCACCGTGTAGCTTGCGATGGTCCCAACTCACGGAGTCCTCGACCACCAAAGCAAACGCAATACGCTTCGGAGCGGAACCCAAGAATGTCTGCTCTGTCACCGTCGAGTCCCCAGACTGGTAGCGAGCGAAGAGGCGACTGCCTACCCGTCGTATCTGATCCAGATCCTCAGTGATATGAGCCCGTGCATACAGCGTCACACCTCGGAGTTCCTCGTAGTACTCTCCTGCTTCAACCAAGCCTGTGACGCGAGGATCCCTCCGCAAATTGAACGCCTTCTGAGATTTCGCATACGTCCAACACCAGATCGTCTCCTCGATGAGGCAATACCACATCGCGACAAGATGAGGACGACCATCGAGGCCGATGGAAGCCAAGTTTAAGGTCCGACCGGTTCGCAAAAAGGCTTCACACTCAGCATCGGTCATGGTGATTGACGAGCGACGGTTTCCCATGCCTACTCTCCTTTCGTTCGGTCTCCCAAACATCCCGGCGACGTGTGCTGGGTCAATCGACATGGACACTCCTCAACGCCCGATGCCTGCCTCCGCGCGCTCAATTGGGAAGAGCTCACCAGAGAACCACCCAATACCGTCACCCAAGCCAAGGGAATGACGCGGCGCTCGCCAAATGCCCGACCAGTCCCCATGGCCCCTTGGGGCCGGTCCCAAGCCTAGCATCCAACCGTGGGTCGCTCAAAGTGTGTACGAATACGAGGGGTCACCACTAGACGTTCTAGGAGGCCTCCAGCTGCTCGACCTCATCAACCGATAACCTGCTGTGGACTGCCCATGGCAAGATCACGAAGATCGAGACGACCACGACCAGCACCGAAGAGAGATTGAAGGAGATCTCATTGCCCTTCCCAACACTTCCGATCGCAGCCATCACCGCCAGGAAGAGAATCCAGACGATGTACCACAACGAATGGAGCAGCTGCTTAAAGTTCTGCGCAAATCCGAGGAGTACAGAGCCAATAGCGATGAGGATCACCGCATAGGGAACGGCAGGCCAACCGGACCAATACACCACAAGTGAGGCCCCACCAAAGCCCAACGCTGCGATAAGGGTGGAACCAACACTGAATGATTCACCGCGTTGCTTACGCACCGCCAACATCGCTGCAGGAACCGCACCAAAGGATATGTAGCCTCCGACCACGGCGTCATCGATCAGACTGATAATGCGCGGAACTGGCGCCGCGAGCAGGGCCAATGCCGCACCAATCAATGCGACCACGATCAAGGAAAGCGCTGGCGTCTTGTGGCGTGCGTGGATCTCCTTGAAACGCTTAGGGACATAACCGGTACGAGCCATCGCCAAGAGCACCCGCGATCCCGCACCCTGGTAGACATAGCCAGCAACCCCTGGACCAAGGATGCCAACGATGACAGCAACGACGAGGAGCCAATCCACACCACGGTTGGTGGTGAGGGCGATAAATGGGTTGGTCGTCACTTTGGTGAGAGCCGTCCACTCGCCGACCTTGGTGGAGAGAGTGCCCCAGCTGAGTCCAGCTATCAGCGCAACACTAAAGAGCACGTAGATGACGAACTGAACGATCAGGGTGTAGATGATTCCTACCTTCAGGGTGCGGCCATCCTTAGCCTCTTCGGCAAAATCAGGAATCACCCTGATCGCGCCGAAGGCAAACATTGCTATTGGCACAGCGGCAAAGATTGGACCGATCCCATACGGCGCAAAGCCGCCAAAAGCACTGAAGTTCGATGCCCGCCCCATGACAAGAATAAATCCGATCGCCAACAGCAAGTACAGTACGATCTTGACACCACCAAGCGCATTGTTGATGCGAGCGAGGATCTTCACGCCGTAGAAGTTCACTGGGATGTAGACAACGAGGAGTACCAGTGCAACGAGCGCGCCCGAGAGCGTGGGATCGCCCTTCGCATTCAAAAACCCAGAATCGAAGTAGCTGAGTGCAGTGACAGTAGCGATAGCCTCGATCGGCGGGATGAGGAGGTACCACACAAGGCTGCCGACTGAATTCACCAGATTTGCCACCCAACCATGGGTATAGAGCGAGTAACGTGCAGGGCCACCTGCCTCAGGGAAACGAACACTCATGTCCACATAGGTGATACCGATGAACGTATATATCACACACCCGATCACCCATGAGACGATCATTGCTGGCCCGGCGACTGCCGCCATTCCGATACCACTAAAGAGGGCACCCGTTCCGACTGCACCTCCAACACCAAGAATAATCATCGGTAGAAGCGAGATTCCCTTGCGAAGAGATCCACCACCTTCTCCCGAATTATCGATAGAACTATCCGTCGTTTGAGCCATAAGCACCCCCTAGGTACGTTAGATTTTGCTATGTCCCTAGTAACGATGTTAGCAAGATCTCCCGTATAATGTGCTATTCATTGTATGAGTATGCAGTAAAATCCAGGAGAACTACCAGCTCAATAAGGAAATATCACCACGCAAGAATTTTTACGGCTTGTTCCGCTGCATACCGTTTTCAGGTGCCAAGAAGTCCTGGCACTCCTTTTACCCGGAGGCATTTATCGCTATAGTGAGATCAACTCACACTAATCGTGCCCATGCCACCACACAAAGCGCCGCTATCACTGATCAGATCTATCCCAGATGTGAAAGCGACTCCGAGGGCAGAGGGCCTTCTAGCTCTGTCTGAGCACTCACACAACATTGACTCTGATGAGAAGACGAGCTCTGTCAATCGATGCAGAGTCCTACCAATTCAGCCTGGTGAGCAGGTTAATGATCCGCCAATATTGGAGCTAAGTTCGGCCACTCGTACTGTTTCGCGAGGACTCTCACTCCATCGACGTAGACTGGGCGAGACCCCAATGCCTCCACATGGTATCCGTAATGCGTCGCATAGCGATGGAGTAAGACATCAGGAAGCAGTCGGAAGCGACAGGTGCAACACTCCTGCAGGGCACCTATCTGGAGCGCGGACTGTGCGCTCACCGCGAGCGGCATGATCGGGGATCGATGAAGCTCGCACCCGCTGATGTGCGCTATCAGTGCCCAGCCAAGCTCGGCGGCGGCACTCGCGAGGTCAACAGCCCCGAGCAGTGAATTCGTGACACTCCAAATCTCGACCGCTTTCGGCATTCCCTTCAACAACTGAACCAATGCGGGACTAAGCTCGACTGGATCGTCTGCCCCTTCCGCCAGAAGATAGCCAAACTCGGTCACGATATCGGGATCATCGAACATCGCATAGCGTGCCAGGTAGCGAAAGTGTTCCAAAAGTGCCATAGCTAAGAGTCTACGAGTCGGCTTGTTCGTCCTGCTCGACCTCTCGCTCCAGCGGCGATTCTGGCACCAGCTCACGTGCTTATTCACACTTGTGTGCTCACATTACGAACCTACGGCCTTCCCCCGACCGAAAGCCGTCGTCCACACCCACGCCACCGAGGATCAGGGAACGGAGTGTGTGCTTTCGCATTGCCTGCACAGTGGCCCAGGCGCGAGACTTCGTCCGGACGCATTCGCACCCCACCTACGTCGTGTTACTCCTTCATGCACACTCTGTCGGTGCTACGACCGACACTACCGACTTAAAAATACCTGAAAATTTGCGGGCATACAACGTTGCGTTCCGCGCGTTAACATCAGCGAACCAACAGAAGTTGAAAGGAGGATCAAATGCACTTCTTTGGGCTTGTCATCCTGTTCGGCCTTGGCATCTACGCCTTGAGTCTCCTCGGGGAGCGTGCATACGGACACACCCGAGAACTCAAACCACTTGTACAGCTCATTCTGGGTGTCGCACTCGCTTGGATCGCCAACCTCAATCTATGGAGCGGATTCGCCATCAGTCACCTACGAGCCGACTGGGTGGGCGTCACCATCACCGGTCTGGCCCTTGGTGGGATCGCCTTCTTCTTTGATGCAGTCGTCGGCTTCTTTGCTGGGTTACACCGTAAAATCGAGGATCAAGCGGTCCAACTTGAGCGAAGCGACCTCAAACGAGTCGCCTGAGGTTAACGTCAAGCTCGCTGCCACGGCTGCGGTCCCTGCGACCAAGGCCGTGGCGAGGACAAGAGGGGTACCAACAAACGAGCAGTGCCTCAGCCTTGTTCGGTGCACTAGCGGATGATACCTCCCTTGGTCATGGCCATGACATCGAGAGCAACATCAACCTCTGCTTCGGAGAGGAGACCCTTCTCAAGCACCACGGTGCGCAAGTCCTTGTCGCTCGCGAGCGCTTCCTTGATCACCTTTGCCGCCTGTTCGTATCCGATATAGGGGTTGAGCGAAGTTCCGATTGACGGCGAGGAAAGTGCATACATGCGACAGCGCTCGACATCGGCCTCAATGCCGAGAATACATTTGCTGACCATTGAGTCCGCAATCGTGCTCATGATGTGGATCGAATCCAAGACAGCTACCCCAATGATTGGCTGCATAACGTTGAGCTCAAAGTTTCCTGCCGATCCCCCAAAGGCGATCGTCGCATCGTTACCGATGACCCTGGCGACGACTTGACCCATCGCCTCTGGCACGACCGGATTCACCTTGCCAGGCATAATTGATGAACCAGGTTGGAGATCTGGCAGATGGATCTCACCGAGGCCGCAGCGTGGTCCTGACGACATCCATCGGAGGTCATTGGCTAGCTTATAGTAGGCCATCGCCAAGGTCTTGAGTGCCCCAGAGAGGAAGACGACAGCATCTCGTGCGCCATGGGCTTCGAAGTGATTGTTTGCCTCTCGAATGGGTACTCCAAGCCGATCCTGCAATCGCGCCAACACACCCGCCGCAAATCCCGGGGGAGCATTGAGCCCGGTGCCAACAGCGGTTCCTCCCAGAGGAACCTCACCAACGTCATCTCTCGCTATCTCGATGCGACCGATCCCCTTGCGAACCGCCGCTGCATAACCAGAGAATTCCTGGCCAAGTGTGATCGGGGTCGCATCCATGAGATGCGTGCGACCCGACTTCACGACCTCGGAAAACTCCGATGCCTTCGCCTCAAGGCCATCGGCAAGTCGTTGAAGTGAGGGGAGGAGAGATCCCGAGAGTTCAAGCAAAATTCCCAGGTGCATCGCCGTTGGGAAGACATCGTTGGACGACTGCGAGGCGTTGACGTGATCGTTCGGCAACACGGGAGCACCCAAATGAACACTGGCAAGGTGGGCGATCACCTCGTTCACATTCATGTTCGACGAGGTTCCAGATCCCGTCTGGTAAATATCGATGGGGAACTGATCATCATGATCGCCTTCGAGCACCTCCTGGCATGCCTTGACGATGGCCTCGCCAATCGAGAAGTCAAGGATGCCTAACTCTACGTTGGTACTCGCAGCGGCCCACTTGATCCACACAAGACCTCTGATGAGCGACATTGGGAGCCGCTGTCCTGAGATCGGAAAATTATTGACCGCGCGTTGGGTCTGCGCGCCCCACAGCGCAGCAGCTGGGACCTCAACCTCACCCATCGAGTCGTGCTCGATTCGCATCTCTTCAGTCATCATTACCTCCCTGGTTAGAACAGCTGTTGCATCCACCACGCTACCGGAGTAGGTCTCGAAAATCCACTTGACACCCGTTCGAACAGCGTGCTTCCCACCTGTCGTTCACCAACACTAAGCTAGTTTCGACGGTGATCGACGATGATGCACCAATAGAGGGAGAAGCGATGCGCGCACTCATTGCAAAGAACGGATCCGTGAGGGTAGCAGAGGTCCCAACACCACAACCCGACCCTCACGAAGTCCTCGTCCGGGTGAGAAGTGCTGGTATCAATGCTGCCGATCTGCTCCAAGCCCGTGGCCACTATCCCCCTCCGACAGGCTTTGATCCTGAGCGGCTTGGGCTGGAGTTCGCCGGCGAAGTCGTAGAGGTCGGCTCCACGGTCACCACACTCCAACCTGGTCAACTGGTGATGGGGATCACCGGAGGGGGAGCTCATGCCGACTTTCTCACCGCGCCAGCAAGTGCTTGCATTCCGGTCCCTGACGGCATCGATCCCACAATCGCTGGCGGCTACCCAGAGGCAGCATTCACCGCCTTCGACGCGTTGATGAGTCAGGTCCACCTCAGCATCGGAGATCGGCTGCTGGTGCATGGTGCCCTCGGCGGAGTCGGCAACGCAGCGGTACAGATTGGTGCATTACTCGGCGCTCATGTCACCGCCGTTGTGCGCAGTCACGAGAGCGACGCACAGGTCTTCTCACTGGGCTGTCACACGAGCGTGACTCCCGCCGAGATCGTTGCCTTCGGCCCCTATGACGTCATCATCGAACTCGTCTCCGGCGAGAATCTTCCAACCAACCTCGAATCGCTTGCGCTTGGGGGCAGGATTGTCGTGATCGGCGTCGGCAGCTCGGCCAAACCGGAGATCGATCTCCGCCTCTTGATGAGCAAGCGTGGGACGCTACGTGCATCCACTCTTCGTGCACGCAGCTGGGAGCAGAAGTCACTGCTTGCAGCTGACGTCGAACACCACCTTCTCGGACACCTTGCCACCGGCGCGTATCGGATTATCGTCGAGCAACAATTTGATCTCGCCGAGGGGGAAGCTGCCTATGAACGCTTCCGCCAACCTGGGAAATTTGGAAAAATCATCCTAACGACCGACTAACGGGAACAACCCGACAACAACACCACGAGCGACCTTCGAACCGTGTCACAGCCTGGAGGCCATGGCACGGAACGATACCTCCCGACCCAACAGGGTCTTCGCCTGGGGTCATTATGGCGCTGCTATAGGGACGACGATTCGTTCTCCGGGCACGAGGAAAGTACCGTGTGTCTGTACCTCCATCTGTGCCACGATTGGATAAGGATTCCTATTCGGATCAGCTCGCTCAGCGATCGAAACCAACGTATCTCCCCGACGCACGACGAAAACCTCGGAAGAGGCTCGTGAACCATCGACGAGTGGACCAAAAACCCGAGTGAGGACCACCAACACCGCGAGCACAACGATCGTCAAGGCCAACAACCGTAACAGGACTTGACGTGGGTGTTCATGGGTCCGAGATCGATCGGCCACCATAGGAGAGGTTCGCATTTCTATCATAAGCGAACTGTAGTTCGAGACTCTGACAGAGAAATTTGATATTCGGGTAGACGGAAGCAAAACAGCTATATACTTTGATCAATGCCCAAGATCATGGCCCCCACAGTTAAGGAACATCACGCTCAACGACGACAGGCGCTACTTGATGCCGCCAAGGAGTCGTTGCTTAATCCAACCATCAGGTCGGTAAACTTTGAGGCCGTAGGACCTCGGGCCGGCTTGAGGCGCAACAGTGTCTATCTGTACTTCCCTTCGGAAAACCATCTGGCGCTTGAACTCGCAGACGATGTGTTGCCCGGATACCAAGAACAACTCGTCGCCGCGATGAAGCGTCACCGTGAGCCGCGTGAGCAGATCACTGGTTTTGCCAAGGTCGTCACGGCGTCGGACGCGCGCCTCGCCCATGAGGTGCTTCGCAACCTTGAGAACCGAGATCGCACTCCTGAGATCGCCAGCAAGGTCAAGGAGTACTATCTCGAGTTATCGCGTCCTTTGGTCGAACCGCTCAAGCTACTCAAGCTCACCGACCCGGACAACACAGCCGTACTCTTGTTCGCCATGCTGAGCGCCACCCAGGATATTGCCGACAAGGTGATCGACGCCAAGGCTGCAATTCGACGCGCACTGGCCGTTGTCGATGCCTTCATTCCAAAAGGCTAACCACCCTCACACAGCTCGTGTACCCATCGGCGCTCTACCGATCGGTTGCGTGCTCGGTAGTCGCATCCCTCGCTAAACGACAGGTCCGCATGATGCTCTGGCGCTGCCATTTCTCAGGCCGTGAACGGCCAGCATGTGGATGCATGCAGCGCTCACCGTGGTAACCACCAGCAGCATTGCTGTCGAATCCGTCCCGACTATCACGTAACCACGCCGAATTCCATCGCTAGCGGAGTTGGCTTCAGCCCGAAGAGAAGGCGACGCAAGAAGAGTTGATCCTGGCGGGCTTACGCTCGACCACAGCCTCTGCCACTCGGCAGCGACCCATGGCAACGCTCGAGGGATGCCTCAGATACCAGGCTCCTCGTAGTAACCAAAGACTTCGGCAAGCGCCTCCATGATCTCTCCAACCGAGACCCGCGCCCGTGACGCACGGATCAACGGCTCCATAAGGTTCACTTCGGGGTCTCGTGCGTCAGCCTGCAACCCGGCGAGCGCGCGAGCAACCTCATCAGAGTCTCGCCGCTGGCGGACATCGTGGAGCCGCTGCACCTGGAGTCTCTCCACCTCTGGACCGATCACCAAAGTATCGATGGGCTCCTCGTTGTCGAGGACGAAGTTATTCACGCCTACCACAATACGATCTCCGGAAGAGATCTTTTTTTCGAGCTCGTACGCAGAGTCAGCGATCCTGTTCACGTGATAAAACGAATCGATCCCGAGTAACGCGCCCTCGAGCATGGACCCATGACCCAACTCAGCAATCTCGGCAAAAATCTCCTCAGCCTGTCGCTCCATCTCTCGCGTTAACTCTTCGACGAAATAGGATCCACCCAATGGGTCGACCACGTTCGTCACGCCAGTCTCATAGGCCACGATCTGCTGGGTACGAAGTGCGATCCGGGCCGCTTTTTGGGTAGGCAGCGAGAGTACCTCATCCATCGAGTTGGTGTGAAGGCTCTGCGTGCCGCCAAGTGTTCCCGCTAACGCCTCAATAGCCGTGCGAACGATATTGAGCTCAGGTTGCTGGGCGGTCAAAGAGACGCCAGCAGTTTGGGTGTGAAATCGAAGTAGCCAAGATCGAGGATCTTCTGCATGGTAATGCTCGCGCATCCAACGCGCCCAGATGCGACGTGCTGCCCGATACTTTGCGATCTCCTCAAAGAAATCGATGTGCGCGTTGAAAAAGAACGAGAGCTGTGGCGCGAAATCATCGATCTTGAGCCCTGCGGCTAAACCCGTCTCCACATAGGCAAAGCCATTGGCGATCGTGAAGGCTAACTCCTCCGCCGCTGTGGACCCTGCCTCGCGGATATGATAACCAGAGACCGAGAGAGGGTGCCACTTCGGCATCTCGGCAGCGGCAAAGGTCATGGTGTCACGCACGAGACGCATCGAGGGCCGTGGCGGAAAATAGTACTCTTTCTGGGCCTGATACTCCTTGAGAATGTCATTCTGCAAGGTCCCACCGAGCTTATCCCTCGACACGCCACTCGCCTCAGCGACCGCTACAAAAGATGCCAAGATAAAGGCAGCTGGCGAGTTGATCGTCATCGAGGTGGTGATATCACCGAGTCGAATGCCAGTGAAGAGTGTCTCCATGTCATCATAGGTGTCGATCGCGACACCACACTTGCCAACCTCACCAAGCGACTTCGGGTCATCTGAGTCCCGTCCCATCAGGGTCGGGAGATCGAAGGCCACTGACAAGCCGGTACCACCAGCAGCCAGCAGCTCGCGAAAGCGTTCGTTGGTCTCCTGGGCCGACGAGAACCCTGCAAACATCCTCATGGTCCAGAGCTTGGTCCGGTAACCACTGGCGTAGATCCCCCTGGTATAGGGGTAGCTGCCGGGTAGCTCCTCATCCATGGGGAGTACAGCTTGTGACCCCGTAGGCATCGTTGTAGCGTCAAGAGGGCCTTGGCTGGTATAGACCGGAGCAAGTTCGATGCCTGAAAGTGTCTCGAAACGATCCTGCCTCTTCGGAGCGCGGCTATAGCTCGCAACCCACTCATCAAAACGTGTCATATACGCTCAGTCTAGTCCTGTTGCATACCGTGGACATAGAAGCAATGCAAGTCGCGCTCGGACCCAACACTCAGCCCCCGGATTTGCTCCGGGATTTGGCATTGCGCCCACGCAGACCACCTTGTGCTACCATACTGTAGATGATCGATAATACTCCACCAGATCGCAACCTCGCACTCGAAATTGTCCGTGTCACGGAGGCAGCGGCCCTCGCCTCGACCCAATGGGTGGGGCGTGGGCAAAAGGAGTCAGCCGACGGCGCAGCTGTCAACGCCATGCGCAGTGTCCTCGATGTGGTTGCGATGGATGGAACCGTCATCATCGGCGAGGGAGAGAAGGACAACGCACCGATGCTCTTTAATGGTGAGCATGTTGGTGACGGCACGGGCCCCAAAGTCGATATTGCCGTCGATCCCATCGAAGGCACCACCCCAACAGCGATGGGACGGAGCGGTGCAATGAGTGTGATCGCGATCGCTGGCACAGGATCGATGTTCTTTCCTGGTCCGATCGTCTACATGGACAAGCTCGCTACCGGACCTGAAGGAGTTGGAGCCGTCTCACTCGATCTCTCCCCAAGAGAAAACGTCGTAGAACTAGCGAAAGCCCGGCACTGTCAGACCGCGGACATTACCGTCGCTATCCTGGATCGACCTCGCCATGAAGGGCTCATCGAGGAGGTCCGTGCAGCCGGCGCCAGGATCTTTCTGATCGGTGATGGTGATGTCGCAGCCGCCCTCCTTACTGCCCTCCCATCGTCCAATATCGATATGCTCCTGGGTGTTGGGGGCAGTCCCGAGGCGGTGATCGCCGCCGCTAGCCTCCGATGCGTTGACGGAGCCATTCAAGCACGGCTGTGGCCACGTGACGAGACTGAGAAGCAACGCGCGATCGACGCCGGCTACGATCTCGACAAGATTCTCCACACCTCAGACCTCGTCAACTCCGAGGACTGCTTCTTTGCCGCGACCGGCATCACGGACTCCGAACTACTACGGGGTGTTCGCACGCATCGCGATCAGGCGATTACGCACTCCATCGTGATGCGCTCGCGAAGCAAAACCGTGAGAACCATCGAGGCTGTTCATCGCGTAGAGAAGCTCAAAAACTTCCATCTGATGGCGTAAGAACCACCTAACCCCTTCGAATCGGCCATGGCCAAACCAGAGTGGTCGGGGCCCAACTGATCGAGGCCCAACAGCCATGCTGCCTCCGCACTCATCGACCTGGCTCCAAAGGTATCAAGGATCTTGGTCGATGATTGCCCCACGAGGGTGCGGGGTCGGAGGTACTCCATCAGCTCCTCGACGACCAACTCCTCAAAACCACACCCGACGAGGTCACCATCGAGTAGCACCGGATCATTGAGTATCCAAACTCCACTTGGCGCGCCTATTGCCTCGCCCCAACCGAGCAGTCCCCCCGACTCATCCAGTAACCAACAACTTATCGAGGGCGCAGATCCCTGGTGCGACAATGGACTTGAGTGTGATAAGACTGCCAGAACTGATCGATGCGCTCGACGTCGCAGACCACCAAAGCCTACGAGCGCCCGGAGGAATGGTCGCCAACCTCTCCTTTTCCCTCGCGCATCGGCCACCAGCAGGCTTACTTCCTTCGCCTGAACCGCCAAGGTGTACTGTGCCAGTCGCTCCCGGAGGACGGAGCTCGTCGCAAGATCGAGGTCCTCCACAACCGTCACATGGGGGAGGTAGGGGCGCTCATCCGGTTGACCAACCAAACGATCATGCCACTGCCCAAGGGCCTCCCTGCCAGCTTCGACCGGAAGATGTCCCGTGATCCGGCGATTGGCGAAGAAGCCAAAGCCGCTCAACTCGAGATCGACGGGCGCCACCTGCGTGCTCAAGGTACCGATCCTGCCCACCCACAACCACGCCTCCATCGGAGTGCAATCCACTGGTGGAACAAGGGTGATATGGGGAGGAATCCAATCAGTCGATCGTGATCCGAGAAGCCTTCTGACGACGTTCAGTTCCGTCTCGATTGGATCAGCAAATGTTACCGCCACACAGCACCGAACTCGCGGTGTCACCTAGTCGATCAGACTCCCCCGAAGCTCCAGCGACCGCAGTTCGGACTCCGCAATCGCATCATCAAGCTCCTCTAATCGCTCCTCGTAGCGCTGTCTTCTGCGCCGAAGAGACTCCTGTTCAACGTCGCTAGCCAACTGTGCGTCATTGGCCAAAACCACCACACGATTACCACCGGCTCGAACCAGTCCGCCGTCGATCACAATCTGGAAGGAATCGCCTTGCCCCCGCACCACCGTCCCCAGACAAACCTCCACCTCTCCGACGAAGGGGGCATGATGAGCAAGGAAGGCGGCATCCCCGAGTGCCGAACGAAGTGTGAGGCTTTCAACCTCCTCGTCAAAGAGCACTAACTCCGGGTTAGCGATCACCAGATTGAAGGTCTCGTTCGCCACTATGCATCCATCTCCTTGGCTCGCGCGAGAACATCCTCGATGCCACCGGAATTCAAGAACGCCTGCTCAGGAACGCCATCGAGGTCCCCTCGTACGATCGCCTCAAATGACTCGATCGTCTCATTGATCGGCACATACTTGCCCTTTGCCCCGGTAAAGATCTCGGCAACAAAGAAGGGCTGCGAAAGGAACCGCTGGATGCGACGAGCCCTCGAGACCGTCACCTTGTCCTCCTCGGAGAGTTCATCGAGCCCAAGGATGGCGATGATGTCCTGGAGCTCCTTGTACCGTTGCAGAATCTGTTGAACGTTGCGGGCAACCTGGTAGTGACGCTCACCCACGATATGAGGAGCAAGAATATTCGAGGTCGAGGCCAGTGGATCCACCGCGGGGTAGATGCCCAGCGACGCGATCTGCCGAGAGAGCTCCGTCGTGGCGTCCAGGAAGGTAAAGGTCGTAAACGGCGCGGGATCGGTATAGTCGTCAGCCGGTACGTACACGGCCTGCAACGAGGTAATGGAGCGTCGCTTCGTGGAGGTAATACGCTCCTGTAGTGCGCCCATCTCATCGGCAAGGGTGGGCTGGTAGCCCACTGCCGATGGGAGCCGACCCAACAAAGCCGAAACCTCGGAACCCGCCTGAACAAAACGGAAGATGTTATCGATGAAGAGCAGTACATCCTGATCTTTGACATCACGGAAATACTCCGCCATCGTCAAGGCCGAGAGAGCGACGCGGAGGCGAACTCCCGGCGGCTCATCCATCTGGCCATAGACCAGAGCCGCCTTCTCAATCACCCCAGACTCCTCCATCTCCAGGAGCAGGTCGGTACCCTCTCGAGTCCGTTCACCAACACCCGCAAAGACCGAGACTCCACCGTGCTGCTGAGCCACCCGGTTAATCATCTCCATGATCAAAACGGTCTTACCGACCCCGGCTCCGCCGAAGAGGCCAACCTTACCGCCCTGCACATAGGGTTCCAACAGATCGATCACCTTGATGCCGGTCTCGAACATCTGCGCCTTTGGCTCAAGGTCATCAAAAGGCGGTGGATCGCGGTGAATCTCCCACACGTCTTCGATGTCGACCAGCTCCGTCGCGTTCAATGACTCACCGATGACGTTGAACACATGCCCCAAGACACCGGAACCAACCGGGACCTTGATCCCATGGCCCAAATCAGTGACCCCAGCTCCACGGCGTAGACCATCCGTCGGCTTTAGACAGATGCAGCGAACTCGACCATCGCCGAGCTGACTCGCCACCTCAGCCATGATGACGACAGTTTGGCCATCGATCTCGGCCTCCATCGAGACCGCCATATTCACCTCAGGGATAGATTCGGGAGGAAACTCAACATCTACTACTGGTCCCGCAATCGACACGACACGACCCAGCGCCTTTCCCTCGGAAGAGGGAGTATCTGTGGACCCCGCCACCTCCGTTGATCCCGCCTCTGTGGGCTTAGCATCTGTCTCCATTGTTACCTCTCATCTCCACTCATGGCTCGGTCACCCTGTGCGAGTGCCTCAGCGCCACCTACTATCTCGGTAATCTCCGTCGTGATCGCGTCTTGCCGGACTCGGTTCATGGCCCGAGTCAAGTTACGAACCAGCTCCGTCGCGTTGTCTGTCGCGTTCTTCATCGCTCGCTGCCGGGCTGCATGCTCCGCAGCAGAGGCCTCAAGCAGGAGTCCAAAGAATTCAGCCACCACCAGCTGGTGTAGCGTCGTATCGATCACATTCTCCAAGGTCGGCTCGGCCTCGAAATCGAAGTGGTCAACCTCCCCCGTCGAACCCGCGCTGAACGTGGCTGGGTCAATGGGGACCAACGTGGTCTCCTCCAACCGCTGCACCCCAAGTGAATAGAACCGGTTCGATACGACAACCACGCGTCCTACCTCGCCAGCGTCGACTCGCTTCATGATCGGTGCAATGATCGAGTACGCCTGATCGAGGGTGGGCAAGTGGGTGACCCCATTGATCTGCACGGCGCTCGCGATCCCCCGGAATTGGAGATAGTTCTCAATCCTTCGCCCAATACCGATCAATTCGATAGGTCCCTCGATCTGGCGCACCTGTTCCTCATAGGCTCTGATGACCGCGCTGTTGTAACCTCCACAGAGTCCTCTGTCCGAGGTGACCAGGATCAAGACCGTTGTGGTGCCCGACAGACCCGTACGCGTCAACGGTGGACGATAACTTGGGAGCGTCACCAGCAACTCCCGCGTCAGCTCTGAGATCTCCCGGAAATAGGTCCGAGCCCCACCGATACGCCCAACGGCCTTGACAATACGCGAGGCCGCAATGAGTTCCATGGCCTTCGTAATCTTCTTCGTCGAGTTCACACTCCGAATGCGACCCCGAAGAGCCCGTTCCTTCCCACCTGGCACGAGACTCTAAACCTTTACTGAGGTGGCAAACCCACCCGCAAAGGTGGTGATTGCATCCGTCAACGCCTGCTTATCCGGCATCTTACCATTGGTGTTAATTCCGTCAATGAAATCAGGGTGTCGAGCCTTCAAGAAGCCAATCATCTCGGCCAAGAACTTCGACACATCACTTACCGGCAGTGCGTCAAGAAGACCGTTGGTGCCCGCAAAGATGCTCACCACCTGCTCAGCGACGGAGAGAGGAGCTCCTTGATTTTGCTTCAACAGCTCAGTCAGTCGATAACCACGATCGAGCTGTGCCTGTGCATACTTATCCAGTTCGGAGCCAAAAGTGGCAAAGGCCTCGAGTTCACGGAACTGAGCAAGGTCCAGTCGTAGGCTTCCAGACACCTCTTTCATCGCCTTGGTTTGGGCGGCACCGCCAACTCGTGACACTGACGTCCCGACGTTAATCGCGGGACGAAGACCAGAGTTAAAGAGGTCAGAGTCGAGAAACACTTGACCATCCGTGATCGAGATCACATTGGTAGGGATATAGGCGGAGATATCTCCTGCCTTGGTCTCAATGATCGGCAGCGCCGTCAACGAACCTCCACCAAGCGCATCGCTGAGCTTCGCCGCGCGCTCAAGAAGCCGGGAATGGAGGTAAAAAATGTCACCAGGATAGGCTTCACGTCCTGGTGGACGACGAAGCAACAACGAGAGCTGCCGATAGGCGTCAGCCTGCTTCGAAAGATCGTCATAGACGATCAGGGCGTGCTCCCCATTTTCCATCCAATGCTGGCCCATCGCACAGCCTGCATACGGTGCAAGGTACTTGAACGGCGCAGCCTCAGATGCTGCCGCTGCCACGATCACCGTATACTCAAGCGCTCCATGATCACGCAACGTGTCGACCACTGCCGCGATGGAGGTGCCTTTCTGCCCAATAGCCACATAGATACACTTCACACCCTGGCCACGCTGGTTGATAATCGTGTCAAGCGCCACCGTCGTCTTGCCGGTTTTGCGGTCACCGATAATCAATTCGCGCTGACCACGTCCAATCGGAGTCATGGCGTCGATAGCCTTGATTCCAGTCTGTAGCGGTTCTCCAACCGGCTTGCGCTGGACAATACCTGGCGCCTGCACCTCAAGGCGACGCTGTATTGTGGAATCGATAGGACCAAGCCCGTCGATCGGTCGACCGAGCGGATCGACAACCCTACCGAGCAGTGCATCGCCCACCGGAACTGACAGGATCTCGCCGGTCGACTTCACTAACTGGCCTTCGGAGATACCGGATTCCTCGCCGAGGACAACCACGCCGATCGTATCCTCTTCGAGGTTGAGCGCGAGACCAACCGTACCGTTGGCAAAGCGCAAAACTTCATTCACCGCCACCGAGGGGAGTCCCGAGACCGAGGCGATCCCGTCACCGAACTCCAGCACTCGGCCGACCTCTTCGCCTGCGGTCGTCGTCGTGTACTCCTGTAGCCGCCGCCGGATGACATCAGCGATCTCCGACTTATCAATTTTCAACTCTACCGCCATCGTCTCTCCTTGTTATCGCCCGGCAAGCAACTGCTGGGCCCTCTGTAGTTCTCTGGCAACACTCACGTCGTAGACCCGATCGCCAATAACAGCGACCATTCCACCGATGAGTGTTTCATCGACTCTCCACTCGACGATCAGCTCGCGCCCAATACGATGCTCGAGCGTTGACGCGATCCGCGAACGGTAGATATCGTTGGCTTGACGAGCGAGTGTCACTCGGGCAATCTGGCTCTCGATCAGCCTGGAGCAGTCACCAATGATCCTCTCGAGCGACTCCGCTAGGGAGCGCGGGTTGCTCACAGCAACGACTGCGCGAAGAACCGACAACGCCGCCGACGAGACTCGTCCTCCAAAGAGATCCTCAACAATGTGAATCCGTTGCTCTGGATCGCCACCAAGACCTGATAGCACCCTTCGTAACGCGACGTCTCCGGCCAACAACTGCGTCACGCTGATGAGTTCATCCAACATGAGCAGCAGAGCATCTCGATCGAGATCGCCCATAATCGCGTGTGCATATCCTCGCGCACGCGCACCAGTCACCGTCTCGATTCCGTCACCGAGGACGTAGGTGCTTTGCAGCACGGCTTCAAGACCCGCCAGAACCTCGGGAATATCCCCCGCCAACTCGGTCTCCACCACATAGCCAGCGAGCGCAGTGATCCGCGGGTCCACACGGTCGCTCAAGAGCTCGACCAACACTGATCGTCGAACATCAGAACGGAGACCACGGTCGATCAGTACATCGGTCAATTCGACGGAGTCGGTCACGAGCACCGCCACCGCCGCCATCTCTTGTGTTATGCGTGCCAACTCATCACTCCTGATCCCAAGATCACGAGTGGCGATGGCGAATCCACGGGTCCGCTCTCTCATGTCTACTCCGAATCCGCCTCCGCGAGGAAGGACTCCACTAGGGGATCTACCTCACTCGAGGCGAGTTCATGCGCGAGTATCCGAGTGGACAGTTCGATAGCCATGCCAGCCAATTCACCCCGAAGCTCAAGGATCAGCCGGGATCGCTCCGCCGCTACCTGCAGCTGAGCCTGCTCACGTACCATCTGGGCCTCACGTTGTGCTTCAGCCGCCGCCTCTTGGCGCAGCGCCTCACCGGTAGCTCGCGCGTCCTCAATGATACGCTGGCCCTCTTCACGTGCACGCCCAAGCTCAGCGCGACGCTCCTCTGCGAGACGTTCGGCGTCTCGACGCGCCGACTCAGCGGCCTCAAGATCATCTCGGATCTTGTCACTGCGTTTGGCCATCATGGAGGCCACTGGGGGGAAGGCATACTTCACCAATATGACCAACAGGAGGGCAAAGGAGATGACCGACCAGATAATCTCCCCTGTCGAGGGCAGAATTGGGTTCGGCGACTGCGTAACTACTCCGAAAAGCACGAAACGATTCCTTAACCGGTGTACTTCAAGAGGACGAAGACAACGAACCCGATCAGAGCGAGTGCTTCAGCGAGCGCGAAACCCAGGAAGGCCAACGACCGAACCGGCCCAGCGGTCTCCGGTTGCCGAGCAATCGCCGAGATTGCCTGACCAAAGATAATTCCAATACCGATTCCAGGCCCTAACGCAGCGAGACCATAGGCCAAGCCAGACCCAAGCTCTGCGAGACCTTTCCGTAAGTTGACATTTGCCGCAACCGCGATAATTGTCGCCATCATGCTATGCATATAACTTGCTTTCCTCTCCATTTCAACATTCGATACCAACTCCTTGATGAGCCTCAGCGCTCACGGCGAACTTCAGACCAACTCCTTAGTGCCCACCTCCCAAAGATTCGCCTAAGTAGACGGCGGTCAAGATGGTGAAGATAAAGGCCTGCAGAAAACCTACAAAGATCTCGTAGCCCGTCAACACCACCAGGGTAGCCGCTGGCAACGGCAACACGATCAGGCCAATGCTGCGGACGAACAGCGCCTCCGAGATCACTGCAAACGTCACTAAGAGGAGGTGGCCGGCGAGCATATTGCCAAACAATCGGACGGCGAGAGCAAAGGGGCGGACGATGAAGGTAGAGAGTAACTCGATGGGGACAAGGAGTATCAGCAGTGCTACCGGCACTCCACTCGGGACAAGCGCTGATTTGAAATAGCGACCAAAGCCTTGCTTCTTGATGCCTACCACAATAAAGGTGACATAGACGATGAGCGCTAGAGGGATCGTGACGCTCGTTCGTGCGGTCGCCGGCATCTGTATAAAGGGAATGACTTCAAAGAGGTTGTTGAACAGGATGAAGAAGAACAGACCGGTGAGCCACGGCACCCACGCGAGGCCCTCTTGACCCATCACGTCGATCACGACCGAGTTGGTGATAAAGTCGATCGACGACTCCATGATGTTCTGGATGCCACGGGGAACGAGATTTTGGCGCCGTCCAGCGACGAAGAACAGCGCGAGGGTAATCGCGGCTGAGAGCAGGGTAAGGACAGCGATCTTGTTGAACATAAGCGCCGTGCCGCCAAAGGCGATCGGCTTCCAGTTCAACAGCTCCGCTATGGGCGGAAAGTTAATGCCAGCAAAAATCATCTGACCAATCTCCAGGGAGCAAGACCATCATCACCCAAACGTCCAGAGACACGGCGCGCCTCAATGATCACCGCAGCGAGGTGGCCAAGAATCACCACAAGGCCGAAGACGATGAGATCCATCCAGTGCGCATGCGCAACCGGAATGATCGCCGCCGTCAACACTCCGAGCCCGATGAGCAGTGCCAGGAAAGCAGCGGCCATCAGACCCGTCATACCAAATTTGGCACCCTCACGGAAGAACACGATCATAATGGCGAAGTTGACGGCGACCAACGCGAGACCATACAACGAGGACCACAAACCTCGATCACCGGCAAGAGCCCACGAGATGGCGACCGCCACTGGGGCGACAATGAGCAGCCGAATGAGAAAGCCTTTGGCGATACTCACCTCAGGCTGAATAGGTGTGCTAGACACGCTACTCGTTCCTCCTCAGCCACGCATCAGCCTGACGAACGTCGTCAGAGAGTTCGAGATCTGACTCAAGCAGACGCGAAACACCACCTCTCTCGGGCCGCCGCGTCTTGACTGGCACAGGAGTGCTGTCGATCTCCGCCTTCGAGCGGTAGTACATCGACAGGATCGAACCCACGACTCCGAAAACGGCTATACCTACACCCCATGCCCAGGAGTGCGTCCACTGACCGACCACGACGGCGACAACGAGCGAAAGCACCATGGTCCCGAAGGACTCAATCATTTTGGCAATTGCCTCGCTAAAACTCGCTACCATACCTCGGGCCACTGACGGGCTGTCCACGATCGAACCTCTTCCGAACCAAACCTTAGTTACTCTACCAGCTACGGGCCAACCAACTGCCATCCTGGACGCAAACCAGAATAACTCACCGTCTGATCCCGCTATCCCTTCGACGCATCACCGCCAGAGCCCTCCCGCTCCGCGAATGCGTTCCCTTCAAATCAGGATGGAACAACGTATACAGTAGCACTCCAACCGCCGCCACAGCAATGGGGAGTTCAAATCCGAGGCCTCCAACATAGGTAGGGAGCAGCGCAAAGGCTGACAAAATGGCGGTCCATGCCCAGAGGATAGCCACGGAGCGGCGCGGCCCATGCCCCATCTCCATGAGGCGGTGGTGAAGGTGCTTTTTGTCGGGCGTGGCAAAGCTCACATGATGGGCCGTACGACGAAGCACAGAAAACACTAAGTCCGCCATTGGGACTCCTAGTATGACAAACGGAATCACCAATGGCGCAAAGAAAAAGAACGTCTGGTCGGAGACGTTGGCGGTCCGGCCCCCTACGACCGAGGTACTGGCAGCCAAGAGGAGTCCGAGCAACATGGCACCAGTGTCACCCATGAATATCTTGGCTGGATTCCAGTTGTGGGGCAAAAACCCGACGCAGACTCCAAGGATCGCGAACGCGATCAGTGGCCCGATGGAGGAGCTCGGCAGCTGCCCCAACGCCTCAAGCCTCAATGAGTAGAGACCAAAGGCGAGCGATGCGATCGCGACGATACCAGAGGCGAGCCCATCAAGGCCATCGATAAGGTTGATGGCGTTCTCCATGGCAATCACCCAAATCGCCGTCAACAGCGGCGTTAATGAGTTCGAAAGGACAACGATGCCAGCGAAGGGGACCTTGAACCAGAACATCGTCACGCCGAAGACCCAAAGCAATGATGCCGACAACACCTGTCCCGCCACCTTGGCGGGAGCAGACAGATTCCACACATCGTCGACCACACCGATACCCGTAATGGCGATCGCCGCGAGGAGCACTCCCATCGGTTCGGAGGAGTCAGTAAAGACGGGGCGAAAGGCATGCAGCAGACTGCCGACCCCCATCGCCGCTCCAAATCCCACCAACATACCGACCCCCCCAAGGGTCGGTGTCGGCTTAAGGTGAGCCATACGGCCACCAGGCTGCACGACCTGACCGGTCCGGAACGCGATACGTCGAACGATCGGCACCACCAGAAACGTAACGATAGCTGCGACGAACGCTACCAGGACGTATTGCACATTACCTCTCGAGCGGCGGAGGGAAGGCTCGACAGAGTTCAGCTATCTCGTGCCGCACCTCCAGAGGGGTCTGCTCATCATCAGTGCGCAGTACCCGCGAGATCAGCGCGGCCACCGTCTTCATCTGATCGGTGCGCATGCCCGTCGTAGTCATCGCAGCGGTACCAAGGCGCAGTCCGCTGGTGACAAAGGGTGAGCGAGGATCAAAGGGGATCTGGTTTCTATTGCAGGTGATCCCCGCCCGATCCAGCCGATCTTGCGCGGTGCGTCCATCGAGTTCTGCATCGAAGTCTCGCAGATCTACTAAAGCAAGGTGGACATCCGTGCCTCCCGAAACGATGCGAAATCCCTCAGAACTCAGTGCATCGGCGAGCACGCGAGCGTTCTCCACAACGCGCTCGGCATACTCCCGAAAGGAAGGATCGAGCGCCTCTGCAAAAGCGACGGCTTTTGCGGCTATCGCATGCTCAAGGGGACCTCCCTGCAGTCCAGGAAAGACCGCTTTGTCAAGCGCTTTGCCAAGATCCTCGTGGGCAACGATAGCGGCTCCTCGAGGACCGCGCAATGTTTTGTGGGTCGTAAAAGTCACGACATCGGCACCCCGCTCCCCCGAGCGAGTGAAGAGCGGATTGGGATAGACCCCTCCGGCGATCAGCCCTGCCACGTGAGCAGCATCAAAGAGGACCAGTGCCCCAATCTCGTCAGCAATTTCGCGGATTGGATCGACCTCAATGATTCTCGAGTAGGCGGTAGCCCCTACCACAATCAACTTCGGTCGTTGCTCGAGGGCGAGTTGACGCATCTGGTCGAGATCCAGCCACTCCCGATTCGGGTCCGATTCGCGCACCCCATAGGCGATGAAATCATAGATCTGCCCGGAGAAATTCACCGGAGAACCGTGGGTAAGGTGTCCGCCTTGGTCGAGCCTCATGGCAAGTACCCGATCTCTGGGTGCCAGCAGTGCCAAATAGGCTGCCGCGTTCGCGTTTGCACCAGCGTGTGGTTGGACGTTAGCATAGGGAGCCCCAAAGAGCTGTTTGCACCGCTCACGAGCGAGGTCCTCAACCTGATCGACGACCTGATTACCCCCGTAATACCGACGACCTGGATAACCCTCAGCGTATTTGTTGGTCAACACGCTTCCCGTCGCCTCCATCACCGCTCGAGAGGTGAAGTTTTCAGAGGCAATCAACTGCAGCGTCGTTCGCTGTCGTTCCTCTTCCTCACTCAGAAGTCGCGCTACTTCAGGATCTTGGCTCCAGAGCAACTCGGTAGAACGCAACAGGGCACCCCCTTTCGAATCGTCGACCCACGACTGCATGGAATCGATACCACTGAGTGTAGGGGAAGCCCGCCTTGAAAGCCTACGGGATGCGCCCATGACAATCGGGACTAGCTCAGCGAGGTTGTAGCCCGGGAAGCCGCTCTGCGACGATCTCATAGGCTAATGCCCCCTGTCGCACGATCGTTGGCGGCTGGCAGGTGAGGTCAACGACGGTCGATGCAATGGTCCCGGCCGCACCATCCCCTGATCGATCGATCGCTAGGGTAAGGGGGGCATCGTAGGATCCAGCCGTCAATGCAGCGATGGCCCCCTCAACGCTGGTTTCGGTAGCCACGCCATGTCGGTTGGCTGAAGAAGCAGCGAGCGGCATGTCCCGACAGAGTGCACGGAGCCATGGTACCGCTGGCACCCGAAGCGCTGCCGTCCCAGCTGTCGGATTTACAGCCTCACCGAGTGGATCATCGATATCGACAATCACCGAAAGCGGCCCTGGCCACAGATCGCTGACGCGCGACAATAGCCCCATCATCGACGGTGCAGCCAATCGCACGGCCATCGCAACGCTATCGATCAATACCGGTGCGGGAGTCGCACTCGTACGTCCTTTGATGCGTGCGATATTCGCGACTGCCAGGGGGTTGCGAGCGTCGGCGAGGAGACCGATGACGGTATCGGTTGGAGCGATGACACATTGTCCATCGCGGAGCTCCGACCGTGCCCACTCGATAGCAGCGGAATCGTCGCGTTCAACGATACGTCCCGTTCGCAGGTTATAGACCAGCATCGATGATGGCTGGTGCATCATAGCCGAGCCACCACAAAACGATCTCTACCAACCAAATCCTGTTTGATAACGGCGCCAAAGGAGGCATTACGAGCAATGGCAACAACCTCAGCGCCCTGATCGGCACCGATCTCAACGACAACAGTGCCGTGTCCTCGGTCAAGATGACAACCTGCATGCGCGAAGATGACTTCGTAACACTCGACACCAGAAGTGCCAGCTACCAGTGCCTCTCTTGGCTCCCAGTCACGGACGGTCGAGTCCAATCCGATCCATTCATCATCGGTCACATACGGTGGGTTCGAACAGATGACGTCGAAACGCTCTTGGGGTTCCACCGCCTCCCACCAACGACCGAAACGGAGCTCCACCCTTTGGTCAAGCTCTAGCTGGCGAAGATTTTCAGCGGCCAGCGCTAAGGCATCCCTAGAGAAGTCGGTCGCCACGACTTGGAGCGTCGGAAACTCGTGTGCGAGGGATGCCGCAATAGCACCCGTACCAGTCCCTAGCTCTAAGACTCTTCCCGATCTCCCACTGTCTACTTCTGCGACGACAAGGTCAACTAGCAGCTCCGTCTCTGGACGAGGGATAAGTGCCCGACGGTCCACCCCCAAGTTCAGCCATCGGAATTGCCAGCTCCCCAGCACGTATTGGAGTGGCTCGCCATCATCTAAACGCGATCGATAATGGGCGAGCACGGCAACCGCAGGTTGCCCGGTACGTGCCGCGACCTCCCTAGCTGCTTGCTCCAACCATCGCTGTTGCACCCGAGTAGGGAAGACGGAAGGGGGCGCGGAGGGGGTGATAGCCTCGCGCGCAGAATCAGCGACCATCATCCTGATCAAGTAGCTGTGCGGCGCGCTCGTCCTGGATCAGCGCATCAGAGATTTCAAGAAGGTCGCCCATCAAAATCTGGTCAAGGCGATGCAACGTCAGTTTGATCCGATGATCAGTGACCCTGTTCTCCTTGAAGTTGTAGGTACGAATCTTCTCAGAGCGACCACCACCGCCAACCTGGGACTTCCTCGTGCGCGAAAGCTCCTCGTTCACCCGGTCCTGTTCGGCCTTGAGCAGTCGCGCCCGCAACACCTGCAACGCCTTGGCGCGGTTCTGTATCTGGCTCTTCTCATCCTGCATCGCCACAACAATCCCGGTAGGGATATGGGTGATTCTCACCGCCGAGTCCGTCGTGTTGACCGACTGTCCTCCAGGTCCCGTCGATCGATAGACGTCGATCCGAAGGTCATTTGGATCGATCTGGACCTCAACCTCGTCGGCCTCAGGCAATACCGTTACCGTCGCGGAAGAGGTATGTACCCTTCCTTGGGTCTCAGTCACTGGCACCCGTTGGACCCGATGGGGGCCCGCTTCATGCTTCAATCGACGCCACGCATCATCCCCTTTGACCAACAGCGAAGCGAAGTTATAACCACCAAGCTCAGACGGATCTGCAGCCAGCATCTCGACACGCCACCCCATCCTGTCGCCGAAGCGCTGATACATCTCCGTCAAATCCTTAGCAAAAAGGTTCGCCTCTTCCCCACCTTCGGCCCCACGAATCTCAAGAATCACATTACGGCCATCGTTAGGGTCCTGTGGCAAAAGGAGGATCTCGAGCTCCTCTGTCTTCGCGGCAAGAACAGTTTCGAGGGACGCTATTTCATCGCCCCAAAGGGACCGCTCGTCAAGGGGAGCCGCCTGGTAAAACTCAGTGGCTGCCGCCAAATCCTCCTGCAGCTTGTCGACCTCACGCAGGGTCGCGACAATTGCCTCGAGCGCCTTGTGACGTCGTGCGACCTCGCGAGCTCGATGCTGATCCTGAAACAGCTTCGGATCAGACATCTCCTCGATGCTGCGCTGATACTCGAGCTCGAACTTCTCCAGACGCCTATCAGCCACCGGTTAGCTCCTTGACCTCGATCGAATAGGGAACTCCTACTAGCCTAGCCAACTCCACGAACGCCTTCATTGGTTCTCCATCAAGAACGTAGGTGACCTGCCTCGCTTGACCAGCCAGCAGCCAGAGGGCAGCCGTCTCCACGATGAGCCACAGGTCGACCGCGCTACCAAATCCGTAGAACTCCTGGCCCATCTTCGCGTAGGCACGCGACCTTGCCTGTCCAACCGTACCGAACTCGACGGGCATGACCTCAGGGTGCTCGAGGCGGAAACGTGATCGCAGGAGACGGCCCAATGCGACCCGGGAAAAATCGAATCGGCCTTGGCGGCGCTCGCGTGACCCCAGCAACGTCACGAGAACCTCTCGGGCGAATGCCTCCAGTGACTCTGGTGTCATCAGCGCCTCCTTGGCCATCGCCTGGTCGCGTGGATCAATACCCACAACGAGAGACTCTTCCACCAATCCGAGTACTGGGACCCCAAGATACTCCGCAAAGACAGAACCTTGATACCACGCATATTCGGGTTGCGCCGCTCGCCCAAAGACCTGCTGGGCCAACGCTTGGAACCGAACCGGGAGTATGCCAGGTGTGACTGCCACCAGGGGAGACGGCGGACAAAGCCGAGAGAACACATCCCGATGCAGCGTCAACACCTCAACGCCGGGGGTGGCCCTAGCGAACACCGAGTTAAAGTCCTCAACCGCCACCAAAAGGTGATCATCGCGATTGCCAACGTGAGTCGGGAGGATAACCTTACACGGATACTCCGGATAGCGCCGACGAGCTTTGATCACCTGACCAAGTACCGCCTCCATCGAAGGCACTGAGAAACCTGGGACTGGCCAAACGATGACGGCATCGGAGGTGAGACCAATCCGCCAGGATTCTCCCATCTCACACACCGTCGCAAACGGGCCATACGCCCGAGCGATAACTGACGCAGGTGGTAACCCAGTTACATCCAAGGCGCGAGCCTCGAGCTATTGTGCTCGATTCTTGGAACGATCACCATAACGGCGTTGGAAGCGCTCGACACGGCCTCCGGTATCCACCAACTTCTGTCGGCCCGTGTAGAACGGATGGCACTCGTTGCACAACTCTATGTGCAGGTCAGCCTTGGTCGAACGAGTCACAAAGGTGTTTCCGCACGAACAATGCACGGTGGCCACCACGTACTCTGGATGAATATCGCTCTTCATAATGTCCTCTGTCCTATTCTTCCCATGGCGGCCCAAAACGGGCGCACCCTCTCATCCGGGACCGCAACAACACGTGCGCCCACGAGCCGTCTCGCTGGCCAGCTAGTTATCACCGCCAACATTGCCGCCGCTGACATCATCCATGCCGCCAGGACAACCGTTATCGCCGATTGATCCGGGCTGAACGCCCACTCTCGCACGGTAACGGAAGCATCAAAACATCGATTCGGTCTTCGGAGTCTCAGACTCGCTTGCCAACCATTGACAACAACGCGCCATGAACTCCGAGTTCACACCATGGCAACCAGACTACTACCGCCAACTCCGCCCATCAGCATAGCGCCCCATCCCCCAAGCCCGTTAACGCCTGATCCTCCTATTGCATTCCCGAGCTGCGGGCGATCTCGGCGAGGAATTCGCTATTCGATCGCGTACTGCGAACCTTGTCGAGCAACAACTCGAGTCCTGCTGCGGCCGTCCCATCTTGGGTGATCGCATTTAGGACCCTCCGGAGCTTCCAGATCTGGTTCAGGTGATCACGTGAGAAGAGTAACTCTTCGTGGCGGGTAGAGGAGCCGTTGACGTCAACAGCGGGATAGAGCCGACGCTCTGAAAGTCGGCGGTCAAGCTTCAACTCCATGTTGCCGGTTCCCTTGACCTCCTCAAAGATCACCTCATCCATTTTCGATCCGTTCTCAACCAAAGCGGTCGCGAGGATGGTGAGCGATCCCCCCTCCTCGATGTTGCGCGCCGCGCCGAAAAACTTCTTTGGTGGATAGAGTGCCCCTGAGTCAATACCACCCGACATAATTCTTCCACTGGCGGGCTGGGCAAGGTTATAGGCGCGAGCCAAACGAGTGATGCCATCGAGAATGACCACCACATCTCTCCCCATCTCAACCATACGTTTCGCGCGCTCGATCGTGAGCTCGGCCACCTGGGTGTGCTCCTCTGCGGGGCGATCAAAGGTCGAGGCAATCACCTCACCTTTGACCGAACGGCGGAAGTCAGTAACCTCTTCAGGTCGCTCATCCACGAGAAGCACAATGAGTGCAACATCTGGATTGTTCCGTTCGATCGCATTCGCGATCTCCTTCATGATGGTCGTCTTGCCGGCTTTCGGGGGTGAGACGATCAACCCACGCTGTCCCTTCCCTATCGGCGCGATGAGATCAATGATCCGTGGTGTAATGTTGGTTGGGTCGGCACTGGTCTCGAGCGTGAGTCGCTCATTCGGAAAAAGCGGAGTGAGATCCTCGAACCGACGACGTGCCTTCGCAGTTTCTGGATCGAGACCCGTAACGGTATCCACCCTCGATAGTGCAGGATACTTCTCCGTCGATCCCGCGGGCCGGGCTCCACCAACGACGATATCACCACGTCGCAGACTCATCCTCCGCGCCAATGATGCAGGTACGTAAACATCATCTTTTGAAGAGAGGTAGCCCTTTGTGCGAAGAAAACCATAGCCATCATCACGCAGATCCAACACACCAGAGACGGTCACCAGCTCTACCGGTTGCTGACTCTCTGATCTCTCCGAACCCTCTGGGCGATCCGTTCGATCCTTGCCTCGCCTATTGCGTCGAGAGCGACGCGAAGCCCCGTCTTCCCCTCGGGGCTGCTGGGAGGGACTCGGTGATTCATCGACTTGTGGCGCATTTGTGCGCTCGGTAGGATTCACCGTGATGGGTGGGATCAGTGTCGCAAGGCCCCCGCGGGTACTCTCGGCACGCTTCGACTCGCTCGTCCCATTGGTAGGCCGATTATGACCGCTGGTCCTCGCTTGCGAGGCCTCCTGGCGGGATTCCCCATCGGGAGCCGATCCGTTCGTGCTAGACCCGTTCGTGCTGGATCCATTCGTGCTGGATCCATTCGTGCTATCACGTTGGTGGGTCTGAGCAGACGAGACAACGCTTTGTTGCCCTGCCGGCGTATCGTGCTCCCCACCAGCGGATCCGCGACCTTCGATCATCGAGATCAGCTCTGCCTTTCTCAGCCGAGCAGAGACCTTGAGATCGAGCTGGCGAGCAAGCCCCATCAGTGTCTCTTTATCAAGCGATTCAAGCGTACCAGACGATACGTCCATCAGTTCTTTCCCTTCTTTGCCAAGGAACTTGGCGAATTGAGTGACGAGGTATCCATCAAATCCTGATCTCAAAAATCACAGACCAATCGCCTCTGCCACTTCTTTCATTGACGTACCCACTACCTTTGGTACTTGCACTTGGGATACCGCAGTGTCTGGATCCTTTAACCCATTTCCGGTCAGCACACAAACAATTGACGAACCAGGAACAACCGGGGTTTTGAGAAGTCCAGCTACTGACGCTGCTGAGGCTGGTTCACAGAATACTGCCTCATCTCTCGCTAAGAGTATATATGCCTGAAGGATCTCTTCGTCGGTCACCGCCGTAATTGCCCCACCGGATTCATCACGCGCTGCTAACGCAAGTGACCAACTGGCAGGATTGCCGATGCGGATGGCGGTCGCGACCGTCTCGGGCTGTGGCACGACTGCACCGTTGACGATGGGTGCAGCACCAGCTGCTTGCACACCAAACATCTTCGGGAGCTGCTGCGCGTAGCCAGCTTCGTAATACTCCCGATAGCCAAGCCAATACGCGCTGATATTACCAGCATTGCCAACAGGAATGAACTGAGCATCGGGGGCAAACCCGAGTTCGTCAATCACCTCAAAGGCTCCCGTCTTTTGTCCCTGGAGGCGATAGGGGTTGATGGAATTGACGATCGTCAACGGATGGGACTCTCCAAGAGCACGAACGAGGCGGAGACCTTCATCGAAATTACCATCGATCTGAATCACCTGTGCTCCATAGACAAGCGCCTGTGCCAGCTTGCCAAGAGCGATATGACCCGAGGGTATCAACACTACTGCATCAATCCCCGCAGCAGCCGCATAGGCCGCCGCGCTCGCTGAGGTGTTGCCAGTAGAGGCGCAGATAATAGTACGGCTCCCCTCTGCGAGCGCCTGCGAAACCGCCATGGTCATGCCACGATCCTTGAAGGAGCCAGTGGGGTTGAATCCTTCCAGCTTGAGATAGACATCTGCTCCCACCCGACCTGACAGTCGTGGGGCGTACCGTAGAGGTGTTCCTCCCTCACCAAGGCTCACGACTGGCGTCGTCGCATCAACGGGTAAAAATGCGCGATATCGCTCGATCACCCCTGGCCAGGTCTCCTTTTTCATGCCTTCACTCCTCATTCCAAGACGCGCAAAATTTGGTGTAACCGCTCGATCACATCGAGTCCTGCCAGTCCCGCCATCGTTGCCTTGATGGCAGAAAGACGGGTACGGTGTGTAAGGAAGACCAGATGCGCAAGCTCGCCACCGAGTTCGTCCTGCTCCATACGAGCGATCGAGACACCATGCTGACCAAACACCTCGCTCACCTGCGCGAGGACCCCAGGAGCATCGACCACCTCCATGGAGAGTGCAAAGACTGCCTCAATGGCTGAATCCTCGACAAAGCGGGTACCCTCAGCGATGCGCATCGGTGCTCGAGTGGCACTTCGCAGGTTCCTCACTGCGTCGATGATGTCGGCCAAGACGGCCGATGCCGTCGGCAGACCACCTGCTCCAGGACCAGAGAACATCAGCTGACCAACCGCCGACCCTTCCACAAAGATCGCGTTGAATGAACCGCGAACACTAGCCAAAGGGTGCGTCGACATCACGATAGCTGGAAATACTTCGACACGAACGGGGGCATCCGAGGTGGTGATGTCTCGCTCAGCCTGCGCAAGGAGTTTGATGACTCCTCCGCTCCGCTCTGCGAAGTCAAAATCCGCTGGGGTTACTCCCCAGATTCCATCCACTGTTACGTCTCCTACGTCAACATGGCCTCCAAAGGCGATACTGGCAATGATCGCAAGTTTGGAGGCTGCATCCCTGCCGGACAGATCTCCCGAAGGATCCGCCTCAGCATAACCGAGTTGCTGAGCTTCCAGCAGCGCCGCCTCGAGGCTGAGATGCTCCTCCTGCATCCGGGTCAGAATGTAGTTGGTCGTTCCGTTTACGATACCCACAATCCGTGAAAGTCGCTCACCAAAAAGCGAGACCCGCAATGCACGGATGAGCGGAATACCTCCCGCCACCGCCGCCTCAAAAAAGATATCTCGATGCACCGCCTGAGCAGCAAGTTCAAGTTCAGGAAAGTGCGTACTCAGGATCTCCTTATTGGCCGTCACCACCGACTTTTTTGCCCCAAGCGCAGCCCGAATCGCGGAGAGGGCAAACTCACCAGGTCCTATGAGCTCGACCACCACCTCGATCTCGTCATCGTCGATCACCTCGGCCAACTGGGTTGTCAGCAAACCAGCTGGTATTGGCCCACTCCGTTCCTTGTCCAGAGTACGAACCAAGATGCGTCCGACTTCGAGAGGTTCACCTAGTAGGTAAGCGAGCCGATCTCCCTCCTCTGCGAGCAGTGAAACGAGCGCGCTGCCCACCGTTCCGCACCCCAAAAGACCGACTTTCATAGACCCAACTCCAAACGAAAGAGATCGTCAACCGTCTCCCTCCGGACCATCAATCGCGCCTGTCCTTGGTGAACCCCAACAACGGCCGGTCGTGGCAGCTTGTTATAGTTCGATCCCATCGCCCAACCATAGGCGCCAGTGACCGGCGTCATGACGAGTTCGCCAACGCGCAGATCCGACGGGAGACGAGCTTCCCGTACGAGCACGTCGCCTGACTCGCAGTGTTTGCCGACAAGGGCTACCGTCGTGTCGTGCGCAGCAAATAAGCGGGACGGGGCGTAGGCTTCGTAACCACTCCCGTAGAGGACGGGACGCGGATTATCGCTCATACCTCCGTCGACAGCCACATAGGTACGCACTCCAGGTATCGCTTTGATGACTCCAACGGTGTAGATAGTGACTGCAGCTGCAGCAGCGATTGCGCGACCTGGTTCAACAAAGGTTCGCTCTGGGTCAATGCCATGTGCATCCAACGTTTCGCGGAGCCAATGCGTCCAATCGCCAAGCGAGGGGACCAGCTCGTCCCGCAAGTACCCGACTCCAAACCCACCACCGATGCATAACTCTTCAACATCGTTCTCCTGCACGAGCTCGACCATGATCGCCACCGCTTCGCGGAAGGAGTCCAGCGCAAAAACCTGAGAACCGATGTGACAGTGGAGGCCGGACAGCACGAAACGTGAACTTGTCTTCATCCGCGTAATCGCGCGCTGAGCGTCCCCATTGGCAAGATTGAAGCCAAACTTGGAGTCCTGTTGCCCCGTGCGTACATAGGCATGCGTGTGTGCCTCAATGCCAGGGGTCACCCGAAGCCACACATGGATCGCATCTCCCGCCAGACCTTCAAGCCGGTCGATTTCATCGAATGAATCGACCACCACTCTGCCGATCCCCACCTCGACCGCCAACCGTAACTCCTCCATCGACTTGTTGTTCCCATGGAGCACCATACGCGCTGGCTTGACTCCACCAAGTAGACCCGCCTTCATCTCCCCAAGCGATGCGGCGTCCCACCACAACCGTTCTTCATCGACGATCCTTGCCATGGCAATCGTCGGGAATGCCTTGGAGGCGTAGATGACTTGTCCTCGACCAAACCCGTTGGCTGCCTCGCGCATCCGGCTCCGGAGATGTCCCTCATCATAGATGAACAGCGGGGTTCCAAAACGGCCTGCGAGCTCGCTCACTGCGAGGCCACCCACCAAGAGCTCACCAAGGCCATCGACCGTGGCACCCTGTGGGGCGAGATGTTCAGGGAGTACCCCTAGGTCGGCCAACTCACATCTCCTCGAGGGGCGTCACCCCGAGCAGTTCAAGCGCGACGCCCAATGCGAGTTGTGTGGCTGTGGCCAACGTCAGTCGGGCATCACGCACGGCAGGCTCAGCCGTGAGTACCGGACAGTCATGATAGAAACCATGAAAATCAGCGGCCGCCTGCATCAACCAGCCGACAATCTTATGAGGAGCCCGCTCGTGCGCAGCACGTGTGATCACCGATTCCAACCGCAAGAGATCCTTCATCAGGGCTACTTCGCGAGGATGGCTTAGACCGGCCAGTGCTTCAGACGAACTCGGCTCACTGCTGACACCACGACTCACCACATTGCGCAGCAACGCCGAGATCCGAGCATAAGCGTACTGAATGTAGTAGACCGGGTTCTCCATCGACTGCGCCTTCGCCTGCGCCAGGTCGATCTGCGAGGCGCGATCGATGGAGCTAGAGAGGATCAGCAGCCGCGTTGCATCACGGCCCAACTCTTGGATCAGCCAGTCAAGAGGAATCGCCGTTCCAGCACGCTTGGAGAACTTAACCGCTTGGCCCTGTTCGAGCAGGGACACCATCTGACCAAGTTTGATCTCCAACCGATGTTCATCGATGCCAAGCGCACGCACCGCAGCCATCATGGAGGCAACTTGACCATGATGATCGGCCCCCAGAACGTCAATCACCAGCGAAAACGATCGAACCACGAGCTTGTTATAGTGATAGGCGATATCTCCGGCAAGGTAGGTGAAGTCCCCGTTGGACTTACGCATCACCCGGTCACGGCTATCACCAAAGCGCTCAGAGGCGAACCAGAGCGCGCCGTCACGCTCATAGGTCGCTCCCTGTGCATCCAACTTGGCCACCACCTCGGCGACATCCCCCGACTCCTCGATCGAGGCCTGCGAAAACCAACTATCCATCTCGATGCCGAGTGAACCAAGCGTTGCTTGGATCAATTCCAGAATGATCGGGACGGCCCAGCTGCCAGCCTCCACCACATCATCTGCGCCCTGATAACGAAGCGCCAGATCAGAGATATACGCCCCCTGATATCCACCTTCAGGCACCTCGTCTCCGCGCCGGACCGCAATGATAGAGGCACCAAGCTGTCGAATCTGCCCCCCGGTATCGTTCACGTAGTACTCTCGAGTCACCCGATAGTTCACAAATTCAAGCAGCCGACTCAGCGCATCACCGTAGGTCGCAAGCCAACCATTGCCAACATGGAGCGGACCAGTAGGGTTCGCCGACACGAACTCGACCTGGGCAGTGGCACCGTGGCCTAGGTCAGGGCGAAAGTACTCAACCTTTTCGTCAAGCAGTGCCGTAATCTCTCGACCCAACGCCTCGGGAGCGATCCAAAAGTTCAAGAAGCCAGGGCCAGCGACGGTCACCCGATCCACCATCGCATCGGCACGAAGTCGCTCGGCAAGCTGCTCAGCGATGATCCGAGGAGGCGTTCCCAGTGTCTTTGCGAGCACCATCGCTGCATTTGTCGCGTAATCGCCATGATCAGGGATCGCCGGTTCATCAATCGCAACCGCCCCTAAAGGCGTAGGATCAGCCTGAAGTATCGCAAAACTATCCTGTGCAGTGGTGTGCACCAACGTCAACAGCCGGTCTGCAATCGCCACTGTTTACTCCTTCACGTATCGAATACAGCTATCGCCGGGCAACGAAGAGCTTTGAGCAAAGCATATCAGCGCTACCAGCGCAGACAATGCACTCGGCGTCTCAGACCTCAGAGAACGCTAGACTCGGGTTCGCCTGATTGAGCCCCCGTAGCTCAGGGGATAGAGCATCGGCCTCCGGAGCCGGGTGCGTAGGTTCGAATCCTACCGGGGGCGCTCAGGCCATCTCCCGATACGCTGAGAGGCCCGGGCCCGGCCGTCCAACAAAGACGGTCGCCCAAAGACGGTAGAGCAAGCCAGTTACCTGACGCTCCCTAGCTATTTGAGGCCAGGAGGACTACGACCACAAGTCCTGCTTCAAGTATGGGCTCGGCAAAGTATAAGGCCTGAAGCGGACTTGTTCCCTGCTCTCGGGATTAATCAGGCATCGTTCCTGTGTTGAGATAGGAAGATCTGTAGAGAAACAACTAACCTGAGGACAGCGAGCTCATAACGACGACGTCTTCGTCAGCTGAGACCCCTAGCAACACAACATTTGATCAAGCCCATCGGAGGTGAGATGACCCTAGCCATCGAGGTGCGCAACCTGCGCAAAACGTTCAAAGGAGGCGTTACTGCCCTGGAGGATGTGAGCTTTCAGGTGGAGGCTGGAACCGTTTTTGGTCTACTCGGTCCTAATGGGGCTGGGAAGACGACCATCGTCAGGATTCTCACCACCATCATCCCTCCCGACAATGGCGAGGCGACCATTATGGGCATCGACGTCACCAAATCCCCCCAGCAGGTCCGCGAACACCTCGGTCTTGCGGGTCAGGCTGCGGCGGTCGACGAACGGCTAACGGGTGAGGAGAATCTCTTCATGATTAGCCGGCTCAACCACCTCCCGAAACAAGTTGCAAGGGACCGGTCCGCTGAGCTCCTCCATGACTTTGGCCTTGAGTACGCGGCCAAACGCGTGCTCAGCACCTACTCAGGAGGGATGCGACGGCGACTTGACCTCGCTGCGGCCCTCGTCGCACGGCCTCCGGTGCTGTTCCTCGATGAACCTACTACCGGCCTCGATCCCAAAAGTCGCAACGACCTTTGGGAGATCATCGAAAAACTCCTCGTGAATGGGACAACCGTACTGTTGACCACGCAATACCTCGAGGAGGCGGATCGACTGGCATCGCGGATCGCTGTCGTCGATCATGGCCTCGTGATCGCCGAGGGTACGCCAGATCAGCTTAAAGCGAACTTTGGAGCAACGGTGCTAGAACTTTCCTTCAAGGACGAAGAGGTCACCGACAAAGCCAAGGCAGCCGTCACCTCGCTGGCCTCGGCGGCCGTACAACAGGTTGAGAATCGCTTAGAGATTCCTGTGGCTGATGGTGCAGCGACCACCGCACTGGTCCTTGAGCGTCTGCTCAACGAGAAGATCAACCCGACCAGAATCAACCTTCGCGAACCGAGCCTCGACGATGTCTTTCTCGCGCTCACCGAACAACCAGCGACAATGGAGGGATAGGCCCATGGCACTCGCAGAACTTACGACCAGTCCGCACCGCTCTCGTCTCTATTGGATGGTGGCCGATGCCCTCACGATCACCAAGCGTAATCTCCTGAACTATGTCCGTATACCCCAGTCGTTGGTCTTCTCTACGATCCAACCAGTAATGTTCGTACTCCTCTTCCGCTACGTCTTCGGGGGTGCCATCGGCTCAGAGACCTCCAAGCTTGGCCTGAGTTACGTCAACTATCTGATGCCAGGAATCTTCATCCAGACGATCGCCTTTGGCTCAGTCCAGACCGGCGTTGGCTTGGCCGAGGACCTCCAGAAAGGGCTCATTGAACGCTTTCATGCCCTTCCCATGACACGCTCTGCGGTTCTGGCAGGAAGAACGATCGCAGATCTCATCCGCAACCTGGTGGTGATCGTTATCATGGTGATCGTCGGTTTCTTAGTCGGTTTTCGCATCGGAACCAACGTAGGGGAGTTTCTCGCGGGAATCGGCATCGCCCTCCTCTTTGCCTATGCGCTTTCGTGGTTCTTTGCGTTGATCGGACTGGCCGCGCCTAACAGTGAAACCGCGCAGGTGATGGCTTTCCCCTTGCTCTTCCCACTCACCTTCGCCTCATCTGCCTTCGTTCCCGTGGAGAGTATGCCATCGTGGCTGCGTGGGTTTGCCAATCACCAGCCGCTGAGTGTGGCGGTCAATGCAGCAAGGAGCCTCATGGACGGCCCGGTCGCAGCCCGTGCAGCCCAATCCGCCACCGGTGATTTGACCATCACCGCGATCATCTGGTGCGTCGGCCTCCTGATCATCATGATTCCGCTTTCGGTCAATATCTACCGTAAGAGGGTGTAAGTCTCAGCGGCTACCGCGGGCAATCAACGCCGACCGCGCCACCTCGCGATCGTCCAGATAGACAACTGCAGGACCAACCCTCAAGCTTTGCTCGTGTCCTCTGCCCACAATGAGCACCGTATCTCCCGGTTCAGCCTCGTTAATAGCGAACTCGATCGCCCTGCGCCTGTCCAATTCAACCACGATGCGAGAGGTAGCGACGTCGAGGGTGCCAGCCAATAACTGAGCGACAATCTCAGCAGGCTCTTCATCACCTGGGTTATCTGCCGTCAAGATCGCAAGATCGCTCGTCGCCGCAGCCCGGCCGAGCTCTGGACGCTTGAGCCGATCGCGTCGCCCTCGGGCTCCCGCCACCAAAATGACTTTGCCGGCCGAGGACTGAAGCCTGACCGTCTCGATAAGCGATCGGATCGCATCTGGGGTGTGCGCATAGTCCACCACGACCTGAAAATCCTGCCCCATTGTGATTGACTCAAAACGGCCAGCCACCGCATGACAATTCTCTATGCCCGCATAGACGACGTCTTGGTCCACCCCTAGGACAAAACCGGCTGCTGCTGCCGCTGCTGCGTTGTACGCGTTGTGGGCGCCAAGTATTGGAACGGTCAACTGGGTTGTCTGTCCATGGTGACGGAGGAGAAAACGGGTGCCGATCGAGAGGAGCTCGATGTCTGAGACGACAAAATCGTTGCTCGGCCCTGGTCCGTAGGTCACATGTTCAACCGCCACTTGACTGGCTAGCCGACGCCCCCACTCGGTATCCGTACCGATGACAGCGACATTGGTGAGGGTCGGCACGAATAGTCGCGCCTTGGTGTAATAGTACTGCTCCATCGTGCCGTGATAGTCGAGATGCTCGGGCGACAGATTCGTGAACACGGCCACTTCAAAACGCATCGAATCAATCCGATGCTGATCGATACCATGCGACGAGACCTCCATGACTACGGACTGCGTCCCATCCTGGAGCATGTCAGCCAGGAGACGGTGCAGGTCAGGGGCCTCCGGTGTCGTATAAATACTCGGCCGATTGAGCCCGGCAAATCTCGATTCGATCGTTCCGATTAGACCAACGCTGCGCTCGGTCCTATTCAACACCGACTCGATCAGATACGAGGTGGTCGTCTTCCCGTTGGTACCCGTGATCCCAATCACCTCTAGCGACTTCGATGGCTCACCGAAAAAATAACTCGCGACACGGCCGATCGCGTGGCGCACCGAGGGGACAATGAGTTGGGGAACCTTCACGTTCACCGGATGCGCGACCATCACCGCCGCCGCTCCGGCCTCGATCGCATCATCGATGAAGATATGTCCATCGTAACGACTGCCCCGGGTTGCACAAAACAGCGACCCAGGGCGAACCGCCCGCGAGTCAAGTGTCAGATCCGTCAACGACACCGATTCGCCAATCAGCTGCGCCGAGGGCAAAAGGTCAGCGAGCTCCGCTAGTCCAGGCAATAGGATCGTCTCGCCGAAAAGCCGTCACTCATGAGATGCTAGGCTAGCAGCCGCAACCATCAACAGAATCCTGGGAGTCAATGCAAATCTCAGTCATCGTCACCTGCTACAACGCCCACGCTACCCTCGCCGCTGCTCTGACGAGCGTGGCGGTGCAGTCATACCCACCGTCAGAGATCATCATCGTCGATGATGGCTCCACCGATGATTCTGTAGCGATTGCGCGCAGCGTCATGCCAGCAGCAACGATCATCGAACAGGCCAACCAGGGCGTTTCTGCAGCACGTAACAAAGGTCTAGCCCATGTCAATGGCGACGTTATCGCATTCCTCGACGACGATGACGTCTGGCATCCAACCAAGCTCGAGCGCCAGATCAGACTTTTAGAGCTACACCCACACCTCGACCTTATCGCCACCCGCTGGTCGCGAACATCTCCTGTGCCACGCCAGGACTTGTCGATTCGTTGGTTGAGCTATCGAGACCTCACCTTGATGAATCAGTTCCAGACATCAACGGTCCTCATGCGCAGCCAACTCGCAGCCGAGGTCGGCGGGTTTGACTCAACACTCGACACCGTGGAAGATTGGGCGTTCTGGATTGCCTGTGCCAAGAAGGGTACCTTGGCCGTTCTTGAACAGGACCTCGTTCTCTACCGTGATTCACCTGACGGCGTCTCTAAGGACCTGCATCGCTTCTGGACGACTCTCGAACGGATGATCCACACCACTGACGCCATGGCGCTCCTTGACGCCAGTGACCGTGAACGCATCATCGCTTGGCACGTCCAACGCATGTTTGTCGCTGCACTGTTGCAACGTGACCTATCGCTCCTCACCAAGATCACCTTTCGCGGCCTACGGGTATCGCCAATCGCCCAGCTGCACGCCACGAGGACACTCACCATCCCCTTCCTCACCGAGCGACTTCGTCGAAGGAGGGAGATCTGAGGTTTCCAACCACTCTCACACTCCCAAAACGGCACGCATCAATCCTCAGCAGCAGGATTTGGCTTCCGCAAGGACGGACCAAAGTGTCGATATAGCCCAACACCGAAGAATAAGACAACCACAAGCGCCAACACAATCTCACTCGTCAGACTTGCATCCTTCAACACGGATGCATAGTTCGCTCCTGCGACATACCCAAGCCCTGTGTAGAGTCCCGCCCAACAGATGCCACCGAGCGCATTAAAGACCAGGAACCGCCGGTAGCGCATCTCGGCAATCCCCGCAGCCCCTGGAATCAGCACACGAAGGACCGTCGTAAACCGGCCAACAAATACGCCGAGGCCTCCCCGCCGACGCAATAGGTCAATAGCCTTGTCAAGCGACTCTGGCTTTAGCAGTCGGCGCGGAATCTTCTTCATCACCCGCGGCCCGTATCGAGCGCCGACCCAATACCCAACCGAATCACCAATAATTGCACCCGCAGCCGCAATCCCCCCTACGAGCCATACCGGGAAACGACCTTCAGCGGCCAGCACGCCCCCCAACACGACAGCAGTCTCACCAGGGAAGATGAAACCCAGGAAAATAGAGGCTTCCAATGCAGGGAATGCGAAAACCAGAACCAACGCCAGTAACGAAGGAACAGATAATAGCCGGGAGACGAGAAAGTTCATTTTGTCTAACCTCTCGTGCTAAGTTAATGGAGAAGTACCGAAGGAGTACCATGTTACTAGCAGATATATTCAGTCCTACCGACCTCATTGTTGTCGTCGTCGTGCTCCTCCTCATCTTTGGAGGTAAGCGGCTTCCCGGTCTCGCTCGTTCGATTGGGTCAGCGACCTCTGAGTTCAAGAAAGGCGTCGACGAAGGCGCCCGCTCCACTGCGGACAAGCCCGACGAGCAGCCACGTGCCGAGGCAACAAAGCCCGACGAGAGCACTAACCCAGAGTAGCTCGCGTCACACCGGGACGTTATCGAGTCCTGTCCCGCTGTGAACTCACCGGAACCCCGGGGATGCCGCGATACCGCACACACGGTAACGCACCGAGCATCCCTGGAGGTGCCGACGTCCTACCGGTCCTGTATGCCACGGGGGAGAACCCACTCGATCATGGCAGTCTTGGACTCCCGCAACTGCAACCGAGTATTTCTACTCCGTGGTTTTCATCTACACGACCGCTGCCCGACAATCGCACCTTCGTCGGCCCCCTTCCAAGAGTCCACGATGGCCTCGACACCCGCCACAGCCCCGGTGATAGACCAAAGCATGGCGGACCAGTGCCTACCAATACTCACATAGCGCAAACGACCACTTCGAAGGTATCGCGCAACGGCTCACATCCCGATCGACAACCTGTTCCGCACCCCCGTAGCTCCCAGCGGTGAGGCAAGAACCGCACAACTCCCGCAACGGCACTGCCAGTCGCATGAATGGCGCCCCGACTACCGAGATTGACGCAGGGAATATAGAAGCCTGCCTTCATCTCGCCTTTGACCGTGACCAACGGCTAAGCAACCGGACCCCGGCGCACTAGCCCCAACCGCCACCTAGCAGGATCCCCCAGAGTTGCGCTATTGCCAATCTGAGGCAGGGCATACGCCGGTATGAACTCGAACCTGGCAACGACGAGCGTTCATGAAACTAGTCGCCCAAGAAAGAACGACAGGTCTCAGGAATGGTGCACATTCTCCACTTCGGAGTAGGACGCCCGTTTGGACTCCTGCGTCGCCCCGATTGCAGCACCGAAGACAAAACCCATGCCGATGATGGCGAACCACAGCCCGAAGACAAAGGCCAATCCAACCAACCACACACCGACTCCGAGCGTGAACGGGAATATTGTATTCTCAGGAAACTGGCCGATCACCCCGGTGATATCCTTTGGTTCTACCTCGGTATCCTCAAGTCGTGGCTGCATCCTCCGAGACCACCAGCCCAAATAAAGACCAGGCATCAGGCCGAGGCCGGCACTCGCCAAGAGCAGCACAGAACCAGTTGATTCATGGCTCCACAGGAAATAGATGATCAGAACAACGACAAAGAAGCTACCAATACCGAGATAGACTCGCGACTCATTCCGCACTTTCGTCACCTCCTGTAAGAACTGGGACCGCATCAGCGTGCTCGGGATGATTCATATCCCACGTCGGACGAGCCGATCGAATGGCCGGAAGGGAGTGGAAGTTGTGCGGAGGCGGCGGAGAGCTTGTCGCCCACTCCAACGTAAAGCCATCCCAAGGGTTATCTCCTGCGGGGCGTGGACGGCGCCAAGAGACGATGAAGTTCAGCAGGAACAGGAACATACCAATGCCCATCATGTAGGCACCCACAGTCGACATCCGATTCAGGAAGGTGAAACCATCAGCTGGCGAGTAGATGGCGATCCGTCGTGGCATCCCTCGGAGACCGAGCAGGTATTGGGGCATAAAGGTTAGCCAGAATCCGATGAAGGTCACCCAGAAGTTCCACTTGCCGAGCCCCTCATGCATAAACCGGCCGGTCAGCTTGGGGTACCAGTAATAAATTCCGGCGAAGCCAGCGAAGACCGTGGTGGCGATCAACACCTGATGGAAGTGAGCGACAACGAAGTAGGTATCGTGGGTGTAGAAGTCAATCGGCGGCGATGCCAACATCACTCCAGTGATCCCGCCCATCACGAAGGCAAAGATGAAACCGACCGCGAACAACATTGAGGTATTGAACTTAATCTGCCCACCCCACATGGTGGCAATCCACGTAAAGACCTTGATGCCGGTTGGAACCGCGATCAACAGCGACATCGCGGAGAAGAAGGGGAGCAACACGGTACCGGTAGTGAACATGTGGTGCGCCCAAACACCAGTGGAGAGACCAGCGATCGCGAGGGTCGCAAAAACCATACCCTTGTAGCCGAAGATCGGCTTCTTCGAAAACACTGGGATCAGCTCCGAGACGATTCCGAAGAAGGGCAAGGCCAGGATATAGACCTCCGGGTGGCCAAAGAACCAAAACAGGTTCTGCCACATCACCGGCACGCCGCCCCCGGCGACACTAAAGAAATGCGCACCAAAGTGTCGGTCCGCGTACAACAGGACCAGAGCCGCGGTCAACACTGGAAAGGCGATCAAGATAAGCACTCCGGTGACGAGCATGCTCCAGCTGAACAACGGCATACGGAACATCGTCATGCCCGGCGCACGGAGATAGAAGATGGTCGTCACCAAGTTGACGGCTGTAAAGATACCAGAGAAACCCACCATCGCGATCGAGACGATCCAAAGATCGGGACCGGGACCGGGAGAGTACGGCGCTGTCGAGAGCGGTGCATAGGCGACCCATCCGAAAGCCGCTGCACCCGAAGCGGTGAAGAAACCAAACAGCATCGTGACGCCCCCCAAGAGGAAGAGCCAATACGAGAGGTTGTTCAGCCGTGGGAACGCCATATCTGGCGCCCCAATCTGGAGCGGAACGATGAAGTTTGCGAATCCACCGAAAGCAAAAGGCCCTGCAAACAGGTACAGCATCATCGAACCATGGATCGTAAACAGCTCATTGTAGGTCTGTAGTGAGACCACATGACCATTCGGATTAAAGAGCTGAGTGCGTATCAACAGAGCCATCGCACCAGCAATGAACATGAACGCCAACGCCGTATACATGTAGTTCTTGCCAATGACCTTATGGTCAACCGAGGTGATCCACTTATAGAACCCGCCGGGAGCCTTCTGCTCGTGCAGAACAGCCCCAGTTTGAACCTGCGGCTCCTGAAGAATCGTCATTGTTCCACCTTAACCCTTATCTTGCATATATAACTCATCCTAAGCTCCCTGGTGTGCATGGATCCACGACTGGAACTGACTCGGGGAGACCACATGAACATAGAACAACATATCGGCATGGTACAGACCGCAGAACTGCGAACAGCGCCCAAGGAAGTTCGCCGTGTGCTGCGGCGTGAAGTCGAAATAGTTGGTGACGCCTGGGAGTGCATACCTTGAGAAATCAAACTCCGGCATATAAAACCCATGGACCACATCGTTGGAGACCAAACGGAACGTAGCGGTCTCGCCGACCGGCAACTCAAGTGTGGGATACAGATCGACGCCTTTGGTGATGGTGGTCACCCCATACTTGGGGTAGTAGAACTTCCAACCCCACTGAAACCCAGTCACGTCGACCCGCAAGTTGGGGTTACGAGCCACCGTATCCACCTTGTTCTCGACGCGAACCGTGAAGAAGTAGAGCACGGCAACGATGAGCACGGGGACAACAGTATAAAACACCTCGAGCTTGGTGTTGCCATGAATCTGCTTAGGGATAATCGAATCTCCCTTTCGCCGAAAACGAATGATCGCCAATGCCAAGAGAATGAAGGTGATGCCACCCACAAAGATCGAAGCCACAAAGAAACCTTGAAAGAGATGATAGGTGCTATTCCCTTGCACCGTGTTGCCCTTAAAGGCCCCGAAACTCGGGAGGTTACACGCGGACAACACCAAACCCGCTCCCAACACGCCCGCGACGGGTGCCAGCAGCCTCGCCACCCTTGGTGCAAGGCCACCTTGTCGGCGACGACCGTGGAGAAGACGCTGCATCAATCCCTGCTGATTAGACCTATCCACACTCCACCTCAATCCCTCGGAACCTCAAAGACACCATGGTCATCTTCGACCCCAGATGTCTCCGCCGAACTATCTCCTGGGGCTGCATCATGAGAACTCATCGAATGACCATTACCACCCACCAAACTACGGTAAGCGACCTCTTCGGGCAGTTCTCGGATCTCCTCCTCCTCCCCGTGGATACTCAGCTCAGCCAAGGTAAACGATCCGTCGAAGTCACGCCGAATCTCTACTGGAATCTTGGGATCGCCAATCGTCGGGATCGCCGCCATCTCTCGCAACAGAAGGTAGGTGACGAGACCAGCCACCAACGGAAGCACAAAGAGCATGATGCGTAGAGTCCAAAGCACCAGATTCAGTGAAGTCTGGAAGGTGTTCGCCAGAACATCGGTAGCGCTTGCGAGGAACAACACGATGTAGAACATCAAGATACCAACGCCAACCGAGGTCCGCACGGGATGCTCTCTTGGACGATCACAGATATTGTGCTCACGATCATCCTTGGTGAATCTCTTCTCAATCCACGGCCATGCAAACAACAAGCCAAAGGTGACGCCCGGGAGCAGAACCGCCGGGAAGAAGACATTTGGGATCATATGGCCCCCGTAGGTTGGCCCAAAGACCGCCTCCCAACTCGGCATCAAACGCAAGGCGCCATCCAGCCAACCCATATACCAGTCCGGCTGTACCGCGTAGGAGACCTTGTAAGGAATATAGGAGCCATAGAGCCAAATGGGGTTGATCTGGACAAAGCCACCGAGCGCGGCGATCACGGCTGAGGTGATGAAGAAAAAACCACCAGCTTGAAGCGCGTACGCGGGCCAGAACGGAATACCAACGACATTGCGGTTCGTTCGTCCCCGCCCTGGGTACTGGGTGTGCTTCTGGTGCCACATAATGGCGAGATGTGCCCCAATCAGACCTGCGATGATGGCAGGGAGGATCAAGACGTGAATAATGAAGAACCTTGGAATGATGGAGGTTCCAGGGAAGTTCGAGCCAAAGACAAAGAAGGCCAGATAGCTCCCGATCACGGGGATCGAGAGAATGATGGAAAAGGCGATACGAATACCGGTACCAGAGATCAAGTCATCGGGCAGGGAGTACCCGATAAACCCATTCACGATAGCGAGGATCAGCAAAGAACTCCCAATAATCCAGTTCAGCTCGCGAGGCTTGCGGTAGGAGCCGGTGAAGAAGATCCTCAGCAGATGGACCACGATCGCGGCGATGAAGACATCCGCGGCCCAGTGGTGGATTTGGCGCATGACCAGACCCGCACGGACGTTGAAGGAGATATTGAGCGTCGAGGCATAGGCCTCTGATACCTTCTGGCCGCGTAGTGGTGCGTACGATCCATGATAAGTGATCAAATGCTGGGATGGCACATAGAACAGCGTGAGAAAAACACCAGTAAAGATCAGGATCACAAAGGAGTACATCGCGATCTCGCCCAACATGAACGACCAGTGATCAGGGAAGATCTTGTTGAACGAGCTCCGTGCAAATTTCGCAACCCCTAAGCGCTCATCAGCAAAATCAGCGGCCTCAACCGCCCTTTCTTCTAGCGTACTCACGCTCCACGCTCCCAAAATCCAGGACCAATCGGTTCATCAAAGCCAGACTGTGATCGCAACACCCCGTCAGTCCCGACATAGAGCGGCAACTGCGGTAACGGTCGCGGAGCCGGGCCAAACACATTTGTCGCGCCAGTGAGGACATCGAACAGGCTCTGGTGACAGGGGCAGAGGAGTTGCTGGGTCAACTCTTGGTATAACCCCACCGGACAGCCCGCATGAGTACAGACCTTTGAGAACGCGAGGTACCCCTGTGGTCCCCATGTCTCCCTCCCCGGCCGAGTGACTAAGTCGTAATCAGCAGCCCGGACCAAAATGACCTGATCGATCGCGTTTGATGGCTCGCCTTCGAACCCCTTGGGGAAAACGGTCATCACGCCACCGACCTCAAGATCGCTCGCTAGCACCGTTCGGCCATCAGCAGTCACAAGCTCTGAGCCATGCTTCCAGTTGGTCACAAAGAGCGACTTCCCAGGAACTGGACCGAGCGAGCGAAGGAAAGGGAATAGGTTGATAATGCCAAAGACGCCCACCGCTCCACCGAGGAGGCGCAGCAGGAATTTTCTCCGACCCACTTGCCCCAGCCCTCGTGACAACGATGCGTGCATCGCATCCAGATCTTCAGGAGCACTCCTCATCTCATGGCGCTCTTGCACGTAGGGCCCCTGTGGGACGAGATACTTGCCCCAAGAGACGATACCGACCCCGATACCGCCGAGTGCAAGAAACAAGAAACCACCTTCAACCTGAGGTTGGCCCCCGACCCAATAAGTCACCCCAAGGCCAATGGTGCCGACGACGGAGACGATAAAGCTGATCGCCACGACTTTCTCCATCAAAGGACGTCGAATCTCCTCATCTCCGGCACCCTCAAAGAGTTGGGTATCGCTCATTGCGCCCGTCCCCCAATCCAATAACCCGCCACCATCAACGAACCCAATCCAATGAGAATGGCTACAAAACCTTCAGCCACCGGACCAACACCGCCCAGTGCCAGCCCACCCCGATCATTGGGGTGCTGGATGTAGGTGACATAGCGGACGATATCATCAACCTCCTGGTTCGAAAAGGTACCCGGACCAAAACGCGGCATATTGCCAGGTCCTGTTCGTATGGCCTCGGCCACTTCCGTCGGCGTTGCCGCCCAGAGCGACGGCGCATAGATATTGTTTGCCAATGCATCACCAGCTCCCGTGATGGTATGGCACGCCGCACAGTTCTCGGCAAAGAGTGACTCTCCTTTTGGCAAGTTCGCCAATCCGAGATTCGGAGAGGGGATAGCAGGACCCCCTGGAGCCAGCGACGCCACATAGGCCGACACCGCCAACTGCTGCTCATGCGACAACCGCGGCGGCTTGATCGCCGCCTGCTCCGTCGGATCTGCCAACGGCATCCGCCCAGTCGCTACCCAAAAGTCGACAGTCGCCGCCCCAAGTCCCTGCAGGTTAGGAGCTCGCACCGAACCCTCAGCGTCAGGACCATGACAGGTCTGGCAGTCCTCAGCGAAAAGCTCCCTACCCTGTGGAATCAGACTTCTAGGTGGATTTTTGTAGACAATCGGTTGTTGTGATGCGGTACCATGAGCCACTGGCTTGGCCCCAACTTTGGCGTGCGACGCCACTTTGGCGCTCGTCAGCGCCTCCGTATGCCCTTGATGGGGATATAACGCAATCGTAGCGAGCGCAAGCACCGCCGCACCGGATGCCACGGAACCCACTGCCCATTTGAGCTGAGACTGTCTCTTGCTCTTACGCCTCTTGTGATCGTTCACCACACCAACCCCTCATCATCAACCACCTCAAATACCGCACACTCAGTGCACCAGAAACAGACAGGCATAGAGCGCAACCCACACAATGTCAACGAAGTGCCAGTAGTAGGACAATGCCTGCAGGCCTGGCAAGTGACGGGAGCCGCCCTTGATGCCCTTGAGCCGAAAAAGAAGAAACAGCATGGCCACCAAACCAAGAATCACGTGCAGGCCATGAACTCCGGACATGACATAAAACAATGAACCATAGGCATTGGTCTGCGGACCAAACTTCAACGTGGACCACTCAACCGCTTGGTTCGCAATGAACGATCCTCCCATGATGAAGGTCAACACGATCCACCACATCGCGCTCCTGGGACGATCATGCTCAGCCTCAAAAACTGCCTTCTGCATCGTCACACTCGACATCACCAAGATGGCGGTGAAGATGCCTGCCTGCACGGTATCGAGGTGGGTTCCCGCTGGTGGCCAAGGCGAACCATCATGGGCCCGGATAGTAAAATAGGCAGCAAAGAGACCGCTGAAAAACATTAGCTCTGAGCCAAGCCAGACAATGGTACCTAACCCGAGTATGGATGGCTTTGAGAATCGGATCGGTTCTCGTCTCGTCGGCGCTGCGACAGTCGTCTCAGCCATTGTTACCCATCACTCCCAGCACTCCTTTGTCAGACCAACCTTGTCAGACCAACCCTGACGCCACTATATCGCTCCATCACACAAGCATGGACTCGACCCATCCAGGTATCGAGTTGAGGAAAACCATCGAGACAGAGCGAGTCGCGCGAGTAAGGGCCACATACATCGACCGTCGAAGAAGATCACCCTCCTCCGGCACATCGAACCCAACAAGCGCTACTGAATCGAACTCCATCCCTTTGACCCCGGACACACTAGCTACGAACACTCTAGCGACATCGACTTTGCAATTGCAAATCAATTGGAGCAACTCCGGGACCTCATCTGGAACGACGAGCGCGACCGTACCCTCGGCCTCGGCCAGCCAAGTACGAACCTGGTCCTCGAGGTGCTGAACGAGGCTGGCATGATCGATCACAGTGGTCGTAAGTGTCCCGACAAGCGTCCGGACCGGGACCTCCTGAAGTGCCTGATCGCCCAGTATACGACGTCGAAGACGGTCCGCTACCCTGGCAAGCAGCCGTGGAGAACGGTAGTTCATCGGGAGTCGTATGAGCTCGAACTCAGATACCCCAAAAGGACCCATCACCTCCCTCCACGATCTCCCGCGATAGGGGCCAACCGCCTGTGCGAGGTCACCGAGCACCGTAAGAGAGTCCTTAGAAGTTCGTCGACGGATCACTCTCGCAGCCATCGGCGATATGTCTTGAGCCTCATCGACTATAACATGACCGAATATCTTCGGTTGAGGTACCCCAACGAGCGTGTCAATCTCGTCGAGAAGCATGATATCTTCGTCGGTCCATTGCACCTCTGCCAGTACCAGATCTGGTGGTAACGACAAGGCAGCCACCTCATCTTCACGAAGGGTCGATCTGGCGGCAAGCTGCAGCAACGGACGATGGGTGAAGAGATCGAAAAGCAGCTCCTCCGCCTTGAGCGCTGGCCAAATCCGCTCAACGATCCGTTGAAAGCGCTCTACCCGGCGGAGTTGGAGTACCACATCACCAATGATGTCCTCCTCGGTGTCCTCGGGAAGTCGCAACGGCAGATCGAGGTCATCATCGAAGAGGTTGATGACATTCTCACTTAAATCAGCAGGACTCATGGAGAGTTGCCCGCCACGAAGAAATTCGATGGCCAGTTCCCTTGCAAGATAGGCCTCAACCGCTTTACGCCGCTGATTATGACGCCCCTTGGCCGCAGCTCCAGCCAGGACCGCTCGCTGCGTGAGCTCCGGTGACACCACAAGAATTCTGGACCCAAAGGGTATACTTGCAGTCTGCTTCAGTGGCCGCTCGCGGTCCTTGACCGCCTGTCGTAGTACACGGGCCATGCGAGGGTCACCCTTCAACCGTGCTACCAAGGCATCACGGGTGGGGGCCGAGTTCATGCGCGGTTCGCGCAACCCAGCGATGGATCGCACCTCCACACCACTCTCACCCAAGGAAGGCAGGACGGCACGAACATAACGAACAAACGACTCGGAGGGACCAAGCACGAGTACACCTTGGCGTTCTAGCCTCCAACGGTACGTGTAGACGAGGTAGGCTGCTCGGTGTAGCGCCACCGCCGTCTTGCCGGTTCCGGGCGATCCCTCGATCACAATGGTCCGATTCAGTGGCCTTCGAATCAGCTCATCTTGATCGGCCTGAATCGTCTCGACGATGTTGGCCATCTCCAGTGTGCGTGGACGCTCCAGGGCAGAGTAGAGCGATGCTCGCCCCACCAACGCATCTTCCCGGTCTCCTCGATCCGAGGCGACCAAATCCTCACACTCCAGACCGACAAGGCTTCGCTGTGCAATCGCGAGATGCCATCGTCGCTGCAGCCCCATCGGGTGGAGTGCAGTCGCTCGATAAAATGCTTCGGCGACTGGTGCTCGCCAGTCAACCACCAGCGGGTCGCCGGTATCATCGGAGAGAGAAATGCGTCCAATGTGGTACGACGCTGGGCCCTCGACGTCGTCGAGGTCGATTCGCCCGAAGAGTAGAGGATGCGCACCCACCTCTAGTCGTCCAAGACGGGTGAGGGAGGTCTCGATCGTCACATCGCGCTCAAGCCGCGCCTGGGGAGTCCCCCCTCTGGGGAGTTCCAGTGCCTGATGCATAGATCCTTGGATCCTTGACTTGAGCTCATCGAGTGTCCGATACGCCCGTTCAACATAGGCCCGCTCTAGCTCAAAGGCGTCCAGCTCAGCACCGACAGCGTGCTCCTGTTGGTCAGGCGTCATCGGATTCAACCAACTTCAAGGTGACCATTCGCCACTCGATTACATATCCCAAACTACACCTATCGCCATTGGTGACCTTCGCACACGTTTTGCCTATCCCGACCATCCACTCTACCCGGTCCCCAGACATAGGTTCACAAGAGCCATCGTGGGCGTCACTCGACATCGATAGCTGACCCTTCAGGTGTCGTGCCAGTAGACTCGATGAGTAGCTCTATGAATACACAGACCACCGACCTCAGCTCCTCCGTGCTCCTCAAAGCACTCCACCAGGAGACAACAGAACGAACGCCCGTCTGGTTTATGCGCCAAGCTGGCCGTTCGTTGCCAGAGTATCGGAAGGTGCGCGGGGTGGAATCGATCCTCAAAGTGCTACAGTCTCCAGAGTTGGCCGCGGAGATCACGCTACAGCCTGTGCGACGTTACCAAGTTGATGCCGCAATACTTTACTCCGACATCATGGCCCCACTGGCGAACCTGGGGATCGGGATTGATATTGTCGCTGGAGTGGGACCAGTCATCGAAGAGCCCATGCGGTCGATGCGCGATGTCGAGCGGCTCAGGGCAGTTGACCCTTCGATCGACCTAGCACCAATGGCGGCCGCCGTCGCGCTCTGTGTCCAGGAGCTCACTGTTCCGTTGATCGGATTCTGTGGTGGGCCGTTCACCATCGCAAGCTACCTCGTCGAAGGACGTCCATCACGGACACACGCCACCATCAAGACACTGATGCTCCAAGAGCCTGAGGTCTTCCATGAACTCGCCTCACGTCTGGTGGATATCGCTATTGCTACCCTCACCGTCCAGGTTGATCAGGGGGCCAGCGTGGTACAAATATTCGATTCATGGATCGGAACGCTGAGCCCGTGGATGTTTCGCACGTGGGTGCGACCGCATCTCCAACGCCTCGCAGAGGCGTCCGCACGACTGGGAGTACCAGTGATCTATTTCGGGGTCGAAACCGCAGGGCTGCTTGAGGACCTTGCCGATCTCGGTTTCCCGGCGTTAGGACTCGACTGGCGCATCGACCTCGGGAACGCAGCGACACGATTGGGCTCACAGGTGGCCTTGCAGGGCAACCTTGATCCGTCGATCCTCCTCGCGCCCACGGAGACGGTGCTGGCGGCAACCGAAAATGTGCTGACCGCTTCCGCAAAGGCCAAGGGATATATCTTCAATCTTGGCCACGGAGTCCTGCCTGAGACAAATCCCGACACGCTCGCCGCCATCGTGGAGCTTGTCCATCAACGTGGGGCAAGCCTACGTGGTGCAGCTGGTCTGCCAGCCACACCCGACCGAGCGGCCGGAGCCAGCCGATGAAGGTCGCCATCGTTGGCGGTGGCATCAGCGGGCTTGGGGCCGCCTGGGAGCTCATGCAACACGGCCACGAAGTAACGGTCTTTGAGCAAGAAGAGCGACTTGGCGGTAAGTTACAGACGACCACCATCGACACGGTTCAGGTAGAGCTGGGGCCCGACTCCTATCTGCGTCGAAACCCGTCTGCGAACGAGCTCCTCGATCACTTAGCCCTCTCCGAGATCTCTCCAGCAGCCAGCAAAGCACTCCTCTATACGTCTACCGGGACCGAGCCCATTCCAGCGGGTCTCAATCTGGGCACTCCACTGCGACCGCAGCAGGCGATGGCCAATCACCTGGTGCCACCCTCCGCTCGTCTACGAGCCGCTATCGGGGCGCTCATGCCCTCGCTTTGGCCTTCTGGTCCCAGCGACGACCTCGGTGCTATCGTCGCGAACCGTTATGGACGTCGATGGGCGGACGCAAATGTTGAACCCCTCGTCGGAGGTATCAACGCCAACACCATCTACGGACTGAGCGCCCAAACCAGCGCACCAAGCATTCTGCATGCCCCTCCACCTGCACCGTCGTCGGGAGCAGCAGCCACACCAGCCTTTGGAGCACCGTCAGGGGGACTGTCCATACTCATCAACCAGCTGCAGGACGCATTGCTAGCTGGAGGGTGTACGATCGTCACCGGCTCCCCGGTACAGTCGATCGAACGACGTGGCCCATCCGATGTGCTCATCACGACTCCGGCGGCATCCTACGCAAGCCAACGGCTGCTCCTCGCCCTGCCTGCCGACCAAAGCGCTTCACTGCTCGGTCCCCTCTTCAACGAAGGGCACAGTCTGTTGAGCACCATCCACTACTCATCAGTTTCCATGCTCATCAGCTACTCCAAGGAGGTATTGCCATCACGCCTTCTCGAGGTCAGCGGCATCTTAGTAGCGCGTGACCTCGGCCTTCTCACCACTGCGGTGTCAATTGCCTCGAACAAGTGGCCAGGTTGGACCGCTCAGGCTGGAACCCTTTTGCGGATATCAACCGGTTCGCTCTATGATCGCCGCCACCTACGCATGGCAGATACCGAGCTACTGGAGGCACTGACCCTTGAGGCGAATCAAATCCTCGACCATCAATTGCCCACGACGTGGAACCGTATCGTCCGTTGGAACCGTTCCTTCCCGCATTTTCGCCCCTACCATGCACAGTTGATCGCCAAGTTGGATGCCGATCTATTCGATCGGTTTCATGGGGATATTGGCGTCACTGGTGCCTACATCAATGGCTCAGGTATCCCAACGTGTATCGCCACCGCCAGGTCACGTGCACAACAGCTGGTGTCAGCGTAGCTACCGGTTGTTCGCGGCTGACTGGCCGCGACCACTGGTTCACTAACCTTTTTCCGTTACGCCTGCGGCATCGAAGGTAGCCATTTCAGCGAGTACCCGGGCGGCTGCTCGAACCATCGGAACCGCCAGCACGGCCCCTGTTCCCTCCCCCAAGCGCAGATGAAGATCGAGCAAAGGTTCCAGCCCAAGATGTGCCAACCCAACCGAGGCGCCTGGCTCAACCGAACGATGCCCGGCGATAAGGTAGTCAACGACCGCTTGGTCCTCCGCGGCAGCCATCAATGCGGCAGCGATGGCGATAACGCCATCGAGGATCACCGGCACTCGTGCCTCCGCTGCACCAAGGATCAGACCGGCAAGAAAGGCATGTTCGAATCCACCCATGCGCGCTAGAAGTTGCACGGCATTCGATCGATCACCATGGTACGAATCGACGACCTGGGTGACGATGGCCGTCTTTTTTGCGAGCGTATGATCATCAACTCCAGTGCCACGGCCTGTCACATCGACGGCACTCACGCTACAGACGGTTGCGATCAGTGCCGCTGAAGGTGTGGTGTTGCCTATCCCCATATCTCCTGTTACGAAGAGATCGATGCCTTGCGATGCCTGTTGGGCGGCAAAGTGTCTGCCCTCCTCGATCAGGGCAGCAGCAACAGCCTCTGTCATCGCCGGTTCGATATGGATGTTGCCCGTGACCTGCGCTCGCTTAACGCTGTACAACATGGGGGTTGGCGTAAACTCCGCGTGGACACCACAATCAACGACGACGACCTGGGCACCAACTTCATCGGCAAGCACATTAATGGCAGCGCCTCCGGCAAGAAAGTTGTGGATCATCTGTGTCGTGACCTCCTGCGGCCATGGGGACACTCCTTCAACCAATACGCCATGATCACCAGCCGCGATCACGACCATCGGTTTGCTTGGGATACGAGGAGGGCAGGCACCACTGATGCCGGCTAGCTGTACACCCAGATCCTCCAGACGACCCAGTGATCCGGCCGGCTTCGTGAGTCGACCCTGCAGCTGTAACGCCGCCTCCATCGCATCGCGGTCGAGGAACCGACTCGCTTCCTCTCCAGGTGGGTTCATAGTGGCTCTACCTCACTGTTTGCTGTCTCACTGTTTGCTGTCTCTACAAAGAGCCAGATATTGAAGATGAAAAACTTGCCGACCCAGACTACGCCGAATGCCACCAGCGATGCAAAGTTCACAAAGAGGGCATCGGTGAGGTGCGAGAGGTGATGGGTCTGTGCAAACGATTGCGCCAAACCAACCGTCACGAGAGAGAGGGCGAGCCCGATAAACGCAAGCGTCCAAAAGGGAACGATCTCGCGGAGAAAATGGGACTTGCCAGACTTGCCCCACGCCCAATTCCGGTTGAGGTAGTACGAAGGCACGGCCGCGACGGCGGTAGCCACGATATTGGATACCTCGGCGGAGAAGAGCCGAAAAGCGCCGAAGACCAAAAAAAGTACGACTTCGGTGACGATCACCGAGACCACTGAAGCAAGTGCATACTTAATGGCTTTGAGACCGACCTTGCCGACCAACCAGCCATAGAATGTGCGATAGAGAGACTGCACGGGACAATCCTAGTCGTTTTGCAGCGGTTGATAACCATAGCCCTTGGCAGAGGGCATAGATAGGAGAATGGTGTCAAAAGCCCTTGATGATCTCATCACCCTGCTCGATCTCGAATCGATCGAAGTCAACATCTTTCGCGGGCAAAGCCCGCGAGAGGACCGCCAACGAGTCTTCGGTGGCCAAGTTGCCGGACAAGCACTCGTGGCCGCCGGGAGAACGGTTGCCAGCGATCGAGCCGTGCACAGCCTTCACGCCTATTTCATCCGACCCGGAGATCCAAACATTCCCCTCCTCTATGAGGTAGAACGCATCCGCGATGGAAAGAGCTTCAGCACACGCCGCGTGCTTGCGATCCAACACGGCAAGCCCATCTTCAACCTCTCCGCGTCGTTTCAAGTCGAAGAGGAAGGGCTCGAGCACCAAATCGAGGCGCCCCAAGTCCCTGACCCACTCAGCCTCCCTGATTTCGAAGAGACGATGGCACCATGGGCAGAGCTGATGGGAGAGTGGTACGACCGGCCACGGCCCTTCGATATTCGCTATGTCTTGCCACCCACTATGGCAAAACTGCCACAACCCCGGAAACCCCAGCAGATGATCTGGCTGCGAGCCGATGGTCAACTTCCAGACTCTCCCCTACTCCACGCATGTCTGTTTGCCTATGCCTCAGATATGACCTTGCTCGACAGCACGCTGCTCCCCCATCAGCTGTCTTGGATGGACCAGAGAATCTTTGCTGCCAGCCTGGACCATGCGATGTGGTTTCACCGCAGTGCCAGAGCCGATGACTGGTTTCTCTATGACATGATCAGCCCCACCACCCAACACTCCCGAGGCTTAGCCCAGGGGAGGATGTATGATCAAGCAGGCCGACTACTCCTGTCGGTCGCCCAAGAGGGCCTCATCAGGGTGAAGCCCTGATGGCTTGCTGCTCTACTGCTTCGCTAGAGAGCAGCAAGCTGTCGGTGACTATCTATCGATCTGCAATCGGCACGAAGTCGCGCTTGTCGGCACCAATATAGCGCTGGCGAGGTCGGGCGATCTTGGCGTCCTGATCGAGCAACTCCTGCCAGTGCGCGAGCCAGCCGGACATGCGAGGGATCGCGAACAATACCGGGAACATGTCCACCGGGAAGCCCATAGCCTGATAGATCAGCCCGGAGTAGAAATCGACGTTCGGATAGAGCTTACGCGAGATGAAGTACTCATCCGAGAGTGCCACCTCCTCCAGTTTCAAGGCGATATCGAGGAGTGGATTCTTGCCAGTCACATCAAATACGTCATAGGCAACGTTCTTAATGATCTTGGCACGAGGATCATAATTTTTATAGACCCGATGACCAAAACCCTGCAGCCGTCCGTGGCCCTCTTTGACTGAGCGAACAAAATCTGGAACATTCTCAATACTGCCGATCTCGGTCAGCATCTTCACTACCGCCTCGTTCGCACCGCCGTGACGTGGTCCATAGAGAGCCGCACAGGCAGCGGCAGCTGAGGAGTAGGGATCGGAGTGAGCAGAACCAACCACCCGCATCGCCGTTGTTGAACAGTTCTGTTCATGATCAGCGTGGAGAATGAAGAGAACATCGACCGCTCGGATCAGCCTAGGATCTGCCTCATACCGAGGCTCAGCGATCTTCCACATCATGGAGAGGAAGTTCTCAGGGAAGCTTAGCGCATTATCAGGATAGACAAAAGGCATGCCCTGGGAGAAACGATAGGCAGCAGCCGCTAACGTCGGCATCTTCGCAATCAATCGTACGATCTGGCGATGACGAGCCTCGGGGTCGAAGATCTCCTTGGCGTCCAGATAGAAGGTAGAGAGCGCCGCAACCGCTGAGACCAGGATGCCCATCGGGTGAGCATCGTAGTGAAAACCCTCAAGAAAACGCTTACGCACGTTCTCATGGATGAAGGTGTGGTGGGTAACCTCGTCGACCCAAGCCGACAGCTGCTGTTCGGTCGGCAGTTCGCCATTCAAGAGGAGATAGGCGACCTCAAGATAGGTCGATTTCTCGGCGAGTTGCTCGATTGGGTAACCGCGATAGCGGAGGATCCCCGCCTCCCCGTCAAGATACGAAATACTACTCTCTGACATCGCTGTCGTCGCGAGAGCCGGATCAAGGAACCAGATACCAGGCAAATGCTTGTTCCACTGTTCCGCGGACACCGTCCCGTCAACGATCGGGACCTCGAACGCCTCGCCCGTACGGTTGTCTGTGATCGTAATTGAATCAGCCATTTTCTCCTCTTCTTGTCTCGTGGCTTTTAACTTGCCTCCACTACAAAACGGTACACACTTGTGTCGCGAACTACAAACCCAACCGACTCATACAGGCCATGAGCAGCGACCCTGCTGGCCCTTGACGTCAGGTCGACGGTCGCTACGCCGAGTTCCTCCGCGGCTCGTAGGGCTCGTTGGGTCAGCAACCGACCCAGCCCCTTTCCTCGCAAGGAGGTATCTACCACCACATCCTCTACCCATGCCCGCTGCCCGGTCAGTATCGGGAAAACAACCAGGGTCAACATGGCGCCGATCTGACCCTGCCGGTTAACGGCAACGAAGAGATGCGACGAAGGCGCGGCGAGGACTTCGTCGAGCCGTTCCAGTGTGAGCGACCCAGCTCGCTGCGAAAGCTGTGGTAAGAGCAGATTGATTGCCTGGAGGAGCTCGAAGTTTCCCTCCTTCGGTTGTATGACTTGCCACTCGTCCACAGCCATCATCAAAACTCCTCTCGTTTACCTTCAGTTTTCACCTTTGGCAACTAGCATAGATACGATGAGAGATATCGTCTGGCATAGGCGGGTAGGCCAACGCCGAAAGCCCGCGACGCTCATCGCGGCGCTTTCTGGGTGGACCGATGCAGGTGATGCCGCAACAATTGCCTATAATCAGATCAGTACGGCTCTTGGACTCGTCGATCTTGCGTATCTCGATCCAGAGAAGTTCTATGACTTTTCCATGGTCCGACCCATGGTAACCATTGACCACCGCGGCATCTCCGAGCTACGTTGGAGTACGCTCGTCATCGGCGAGGCGACCACAAAGCGCTATGGACCGGTCTTCTTCCTCTTTGGACCCGAGCCACAGTTTCGGTGGAAGACCGCATCGGCAGAACTGCTTGCGGTAGCTAACCTGCTGGCTGTTGACCGGGTCATTACCCTTGGTTCGCTCCTCGCGCCTGCACCGCACACGAAACCACCACGGCTGTTTGGTTATGCGAGTACTCCAGACGTCGCCGACCTGCTCCAACTCGACAGTCCTCGCTACGAGGGGCCCACTGGCTTTCTGAGTGTGCTCCAGTCAGCCTCAGTGAGCTATGGCACGGAGATCGTTTCCCTCTGGGTCGAAGTGCCGCACTATCTCAGCCAGTTTCCGGCGCAACGCTCAGCACTTGCCCTCCTACGTCAACTTGAGATCCTCCTCGGCATGGAAGAGGACTTCCGCGAGCTCAGAGAGGACCTTGGCGACACTGATCAAGAAGTGAAGGACTTCGTCTCTCGGGACCCCGATCTCGTCGCCTATATCTCGTCGCTGGAGTCCAACTACGAACAGGAACTCAACGTACGATCATCGATCGATACCATCGCCATTGAGGCGGAACGCTTTCTTCGCAGACAGCAGGGAGAGTAACCAAAGAAGGTGCAACCCTATCCCTCGACACAGTAGGACTCAGAGGCAGTAGGACTCAGACGTGATCAGCCCGTACAGGGTCAAAGTACGTAGTGAGTGGTGGCTCCTCGCCGTCTCGGATCCAACTCAACCATGGTAGTTCCAATAACGCTTCGAGACGAGGTGGCAGTCGATCGATAGCAAACCAGTCCGCTCCCGATGTTTCGAGCGGGTGCGGTCGCAGTTCACCACCGTCGGCTTGACAGAGGAAGATTGAGCTATACATTGCGACCCGGGTGAACCCCAGTCGCATGCCATCAAGGACCGCGAGTAGACGCGTCGGCGTGCAGCGAATCCCCGTCTCTTCCTGGACCTCCTTCACGACCACCTCAGCTGGCGAGTATCCAACGTCGGCCCAACCTGTGGGGTAAAGCCAGACTCCACTATCTGCTCGGCGAACGAGGAGCATGCGCTGCGATGAATCGAGTACAATGGCGCCAACCGCGGTCTTTGGCGTCACATAGCCTGGAACCCCTCGTGGCCCCTCCTCCGTCAACACTGATGCATCAACTCCGGCGTTTTGGGAGAGACCTGCCTGTTGCATTCGGCCGACCACCTTAAGGATTTCGTCGTAACGTTCACGCTCATAGAGTGAATCACTGAATGCTAGCCCCGTCTGAGCAATGGCGGCCAGCGACAGGATCCACTGCGCCAGCTCGTTCACTGATGCTGGACCTCGAGGGTCGTCTGTCGCCCCCTGACTACCTCGGTCGATTTCACCCACTCAACATATTCCTTCGCTCACCATAAGCCTAGGACTGGTACGCTACAGGGGTGGCCATTCAAGAGACCTGCAAACACTATGTTCTACAAACACTCCCTTCAGGAGAGCGCATTCAAAGGTGCAGGCTCAAAGCCAACCTTGATCTCCCGTTCGCCTGTCCACCTGATTGCCTCTTCTATGAGGCCCGTACGCGAGTGACCAAAATTGGCTGGGAGATCCCAAAACGCAAGGATGATTAGCCGCGCGTCGGTTCTTCAGTCAGGGCGCGCAATCTGCGGGCCTTGGCTACGCCCCAGGCGAGGTGCAACGCGGACAGATCCGAATCGATATCCACTGCACTAGCAGGCAGGAGGCCACGCCGCTGCAGGGCTGGCGTGCTCGCAGCACAACCGTTTTCGGCCAGCCCTTCCATGATCCGACGGCGAATCAGCCCCACCGGGGGCTCTCGCTGTGTCTCTGCCGGCGCTCCAAGGAGCAGCGCCAACTCCGACTCAACTTGGCGCTGCAGCTCCGTGAGCCAGTCGAGATCGACCTCACCTTCGCGCACCAACTCTGCCTCGACTCTCGCGAAGTACGCCGGCATCGCCATCGTGAGACCATCAAGGAATGCTGCTGAAATTCTCCCAAACTCCTCTTGGGTCACCGGTTCACTGAGCGTCATCGTCCCCCTCAATCATCTCCACCTCAACTCCAACAGATGTCAGCCAATCAGTCGCAGCAGCCACTGAGTTCTCATGGCCCTCCAACGTGCAAACGATCCACCCGAGATCGTCTTCAACGTTTGCCCGCTTGATATTGGCAATCACGCCGTAGTTCTCCACCAGTTCCGCAATAATGGGCTGACCGATGAGCGCGCCCTCATACCACAGCTTGACGATCACCTTCATCGCCGCTTGCCCCCTTGAGCACCCGGTTCAACGAACCGCTCCGGAATCCTCCTAAATCGAGCGTACTATAGACAAATCCGAGTCGCTCGGCTTCGGCGACAATTTGCTCACGATTGGCCAACATCCGCTGGAACATCTCCGGGGGTAGCTCGATTCTCGCGATGTCGCCATGGTGGCGTACCCTAACGACCGAGAGGCCAAGACGATGAAGAAATCGCTCAAGGCGCTCCACAGCACTCAGCCGCTGGATCGTGACGGGCACCCCATAGGGAATGCGTGAGGCTAGACAAGCCGAAGCTGGCTTATCCGCAAGCTCCCCGAGCCCTAACGAGCGAGCTATCGACCGGATCATGGACTTGTCTACCCCACACTCCACAAAGGGCGAAGCGACTCCAAACTCATCCGCAGCTCGCAGGCCCGGACGGTAGTCACCCAGATCGTCAAGGTTGGTCCCGACGACAATCGTCGCCTTCCGATGAAGCGCAATGGGCAAAAGCTCCTCAAAAAGATGACTTTTGCAGACGTAGCATCGGTCTGGTGCATTCTGGACATAGTTCGGGTCTTGGATCTCATCAGTGTGAACCTCCATGAAGTTCAACGACTCTCGCTGCACAAAGCCTCGAACGCCTTCGAGTTCTTCTTGCGATAACGACGGAGAAACCGCCGTCACCGCCAACGCGTGATCACCGAGCGACCTGTTCGCCATCGCCGCAAGGACAGCAGAATCGACCCCACCAGAGAGGGCCACCACCACGTTGCCGACACCTAAAAACCAGCGTCGAACTTCGCTGATTTTATCATCGACCAAGGACGTGTCTACATCCACCGCCATGCTCGGCATCCTCCTTCCAGCGCTTTCGCGTGCCCCAAAGGACTAATTTTCAGCAAAGAGGGAGGAGAAGACTACCTCAGGATCCTGGAGAACTCCGACGTAGAACGGACCAAACTCTGCATACACCGCCGACACCTCGTCGTAGCGCATCGTATAGACCACGTCCTTCAAATCATCTGGGTGGCGAGCAAATAGCGTCACACCCCACTCCCAATCACTCACGCCGGTCGCACCGGTCACCAACTGGGTGACACGGCCAGCGAATTTTCTCCCCGACGAACCGTGCTCTCCCATGAGGTGCTCGCGCTCATCAAAGCCAAGTGCATACCAATTTTGATCAACGTTGCGACGCTTAGCCATTGGGTAGAAACACCACGCATCCTTACCTTTGGGCGGCAATTTTGGGTACAGACGCGGTCGCTTACGCTCCTCGGTGATATTACGTGCATACTCAGAGACTTCGGTGATGGAGAAAAATGAATCGCTAAAGACCAGGCCAGCACGTCGTAAATCCAACTGAAGACGTCGTAGCCCGAGAAGATCCCGATCGAGTGCCATGATGGCGACCTCACAACGATGGCCCAATGTAGCAACCGTCAATACCTGGGTGCCGCGCTCTATGGCCTGCTTGACCCTCGCTGTCGCAAGTTCCGGATCGAAATCCTTGGTAGCGTCCCCAAAGAGATGCAAAACGTTGAGCCCTTCGGTAACCTCCGAACACGGAACCTCCAGTTCATCCGCTCCTTGGCTGAGCTCCTCTGGCTGCATCATTTCCTCATCCCTTACCATGCTATCCTCTCCTTGTGTGTCCAACCGCGCACTGCCCAGCCACCACACCTGCGGGGCAAATTCGCTACTTCTACCTTAGGGACCCCACCGGCGGTAGCAACAATCGCTCGCTGGCCAACCTGTCTACAGCTGGGCAGAAAACAGCAATGGGCGACACGTAGTGTGCCGCCCATTGCCTTAAAGAACTCGCAACTAGAAGTCCTCCATGCCTCCAGGTGGCATCGCCGCCGACTTCTCTTCTGGCTTATCAACGATCGCAGCCTCTGTTGTGAGGAAGAGCGCCGCAATCGATGCTGCATTTTGTAGCGCCGAGCGAGTCACCTTCACCGCGTCAATCACGCCGGCAGCAAACAGGTCCTCGTAGATACCGGTGGCCGCGTTCAGGCCGTCGGAGCCATTCTTGAGAGAACGCACCTTCTCGACCACAACACCGCCTTCCAGGCCAGCATTTGTGGCGATCTGGCGCAGTGGACCCTCAAGGGATTTCTCCACCAACCGGACGCCAGTAGCCACGTCTGCATCGATTTGCTTATCGGCCAACTGAGAGACGGCCTCCTGTGCGCGCAGAAGTGCAACGCCGCCGCCAGGAACGACGCCCTCCTCGATGGCTGCCTTCGTGGTCGAGACCGCATCCTCGATGCGGTGCTTCTTCTCCTTGAGCTCCACCTCTGTCGCTGCGCCCACCTTGATGATGGCAACTCCGCCGCTCAACTTGGCAAGCCGCTCCTGCAGCTTCTCACGGTCATAGTCAGAGTCTGTCGTCTCGATCTCATTTTTGATCTGCGCGACTCGACCCTTGATCTCGGTCTCATCGCCAGCACCTTCGATGATGGTGGTCTCATCCTTTGAGATCTCTACACGTCGCGCCCGACCCAGCAGATCAAGCGTTGTGTTTTCAAGCTTTAGACCGACCTCTTCAGAGATCACTTGACCACCGGTGAGGATCGCCATGTCCTGCATCATCGCCTTGCGTCGATCACCAAAACCAGGGGCCTTGACTGCAACAGAACGGAACGTTCCGCGGATCTTGTTGACCACGAGCGTGGCGAGAGCTTCGCCATCGACGTCTTCGGCGATGATCAACAATGGCTTGCCAGCCTGCATGATCTTCTCGAGCACCGGCAAGACATCACGAATCGCAGAGATCTTGGAGCTGTAGAACAAGATGTAAGGATCCTCGAGCACCGCCGTCATCGACTCCGGATCGGTGGAGAAGTATGGAGAGATATAACCCTTATCGAAACGCATGCCTTCGACCAGATCGATCTCCATCCCAAAGGTCTGCGACTCTTCGACCGTGATGACCCCGTCCTTACCGACGCGCTCAATAGCCTCGGAGATCATCTGACCGACCTCCGGATCGGCCGCCGAGATCGAGGCAACCTGGGCAATCTGCTCCCGCGTTTCTGTCTCACGAGCGAGATTCTTCAACGAGAGAACAGCCTCTTCTACTGCGAGTTCAATTCCCGTCTTCAACAACATGGGGTTTGCCCCAGCGGTGACGTTGCGAAGGCCTTCGCGGACCATCGTCCACGCCAAAACTGTCGCCGTCGTTGTGCCGTCACCTGCGACATCATCGGTCTTCTTGGCAACTTCCTTCACCAGTTCAGCACCAAGTCGCTCAAACGGATCCTCGAGCTCAATCTCCTTGGCGATGGACACTCCATCGTTGGTGATGGTGGGTGCTCCCCATTTCTTATCGAGCACCACATTACGTCCCTTGGGTCCGAGGGTTACCCGCACCGCGTCAGCGAGCTGGTTCATCCCTGACTCGAGCTTACGTCGAGCCTCATCATCGAACAGAATCAGCTTAGCCATAGCCACTTTCCTCCATTGTGTTTACCGAAACTAGCGTGTTTACCGAAACTAGCACTCTACATACGAGAGTGCTAACAATCCTAGCCAGACTGCGCACCATTCACGCACGCTCTGCTCCTCAAAATTCCGTTCAACCGCGGGGAACTCACCGGCCCTCGTCTGACATCCTCGTTTCGGTCCGCTTTGCGACTGCGGAAAAACCACGAACTTGGGCCTCGGCAAGCCAGGACTCAGACACCGTCTGCGCATAGGGCCACACAAACTTCTAGGATGATACGTCGTGGTCGTCAAAAACTCCCTGAGCCCAAGGAACACCGTGGCGCTCATCATACCAGCTCGAAATGAGGCTCCACGACTCTCGCATGTGCTCGATATCGTCACCTCTGATCAAGCCGCTCTTTTTGACGAGATCATCGTTGTAGACGATGGTTCCACTGACGCCACCCAAGAGGTGGCCCATGAGTTCCCACAGGTACGCGTTGTCGCTATTCGCGACGGGAGGCCCGGCAAGGGTAAGGCGCTGCGGGCCGGTTGGGAACGGTCCATGGCCGACATTGTCGTGACCTGTGATGCGGACTTAGGCTCGCTGCAGCACGAACAGTTGAGTCGTCTTGTTTGGACGCTCACAAGCCAACGACAGTTGCGGCTCACGAAAGCAGCGTACGGTAACTCTGCTGATGACAGTGGACGGGTGACTGAACTCACTGCAAAGCCACTACTGGAGGTTTTCTTCCCGTCGTGTGCCGACTTGCAGTCTCCACTCAGCGGCGAGATGGCGTTCTATCGTGACGACGCCATCTCTCTGGATCTTCCAGATGACTACGGTATCGACATCGCCATTCTGTTAGAACTTGCGCAGCGTTATGGGCGCAGCGCCATCGCCGAAGTCCCCTTTGGCATGAAAGATCACCCGCACCAACCGCTTTCGTCGCTCGGCATTCAATCGCGACAGGTCATCCGTGCGCTCCTCGAGCGCGTCGAGCGGCTCCAGATAGATGCGCAGGAGCCGATCCCAGAATCTCTGATCACACAACTCCTCTAGCCTGATTCACTTAGTCCTCGCTTACCGCCGTGGCTAGCTGAGTAAGCAGCCCGAGCGGGTTGGCCAACGCCATATCGAGACCAAAAAGCTCACTCAACACCGATACCCGGTGTCCTCGCTGGCGCACGGCCCGTACCGTCTCGGGTGCCGCAGAGCCGACAACCACCCAAACTGGCGTACCTTGACTCTCAGCAAGCCTGAGAACACCGCCTACCACCTTCCCACCAAGCGACGTATCGTCGAGCCGGCCCTCGCCAGTAACAACCAGATCAGCATCGCCGATCTGGCGCGCCAGTTGGACTCGGCCGGCCACCTCATCAAACCCAGAGGTGAGCTCGGCTCCGATCGCCAACAAGGCCCCCGACAAGCCTCCTGCCGCCCCAGTACCAACAAAATGGTCAAGATCGATCCCGTACCAACGCTGATACCAGCTTCGCGCAGCGCCGAGCCTCATCGTGAGTAGTCTTACCGCTTCCACACTCGCTCCCTTTTGAGGGCCAAAGACGGCAGCAGCGTCACTAAACCGAGTCTGCACATCGAGCGCAACCCTCAACAACCTGGGATCAGGTGCAAGACGACGCTGTCGCACCCTTCGGATAAAACCAAGTCCACCATCGGTAACCGCAGAACCGCCGCAACCAATAAGAATCCGGTGTGGTTCCGATCTTCGTAGCGCCTCTTCAAGCAGAATCGCAACGCCGGTCGAGTCCGCACGTATCGGATCATTGTTCGCAGCGCCACCGATACGCGTTAATCCGATCGTCTCCGCCGTCTCAAGGATCACCTCAACGTTGTCCTGATCGAAGGCCCGATAACCAAGACGCGCACGACATGGACGACCAAGAGCATCGACGGTCGCCACCTGTTCCCATCGGTCCGCGAGGACTTCAAGAAAGCCATCACCACCATCAGAGAGGGGGCACTCTCTTACCTCGTCGGCGCGAAGTGCTCGCGCAAGGGTATGGGAGACCTCTCGTGCCGACGCCGTACCCTTAAAGCTGTCAAAAGCGGCTAGAACCTTCACGCACCCCGCCTTACCACTTGACACTACACTAAAACGCGACACCCATTATGCAGCAAAAGTCACGATATCTTTTTGTCACCAATAGAGGACCGATGCAGGTCGGTGCCGACGGCCATACCCTTATCCGCTCGGGAGGTGGACTCGCGAGTGGCTTGCTTGGACTGATGGACCAACCGGGGCACGACGAAATTCGATGGTTGTTTCCTATCTCCTCCGAAGCTGAAGTAATCGCGGCGCGCGAGCATCGATATGAGGCCATCCAGCCAGGTTTCTGCCCTGCTCCCGTCGACGAGCAAGACCACAGGGTCGCCTATCAAGTGATCGCCAACGAATACTTTTGGTATCTTTTCCATGGGCTCTTTGACCTCAGCTTCGAGCCAATCTTTGACCAGGCCTTTTTTGACGCCTACGATCAGTATCGTCGTTTCAATGACCAGATGGCCAACGCAGTATCGAAACTTGATCTGACCGCTACCACAATCATTATTAACGATTATCACCTGATGCTGATGCCCCAACTCTTACGCGATCGCGGATTCAGTGGTTCGATCGTTCTGTTCTTTCATACTCCAATCTGCACGGCGGCAGAATCCGAACTCATCCCGTCAATCATCCGCGACGAACTGCTCCGTAACTTCGCTGCCGCTAACGTGATCGGTCTCCATGCTCATCATTGGGAGCAATTTTTTATCGATTCCTTCGGCCACCGCGGGTTCCGGCTGCCCCCAACGGTAGTGGCTCCCCTCCCGGCCGACACGCTTGGCATGGTGAACTCACTCTCCGACGAAGGGGTCGCCTATGAGCGTGATCGGCTCGAACCGCTTGCCATGGGGCTCCCCACAATCCTGAGAGTCGACCGAATTGAACCGTCGAAAAACCTCCTACGGGGCGTCTACGCCATCGACAGCATGCTGCGCCAGAACCCGAAGACACGCGGCAATTTCCGAGCCCTCCTCTTTGCCTACCCATCGCGAAGCACCATTCCCAAGTATCGCCGTTTGACCGTTGAACTCGAGACGCTCGTCAAAGAGGTCAATGAACGCTGGTTTCATCAAGGCTGGAACCCCATTTACCTCGACCTCTCCGACCATCCCGCCAGAAGCCTTGCAAGTTACCAGCTTTTTGATACCCTCTTGGTCAACCCGCTGCGCGACGGCCTCAATCTCGTCGTCTTTGAAGCCGCTCTCGTCGCCAAGCCGACTGCACAAATTGTGCTCTCTACCGAAGCTGGCGCCGCCGAGCACGTTGGCCAATGGCTTGAACTCATCAACCCGCTCGACATCGCTGGCACGGCGGGAGCACTCGACCGAGCGCTCGAGGGTGGCGATCTTGACCCTGTCCGATCATGGACCAACCAGAATACGTGGACAAGGTGGTTGGAGACCATCAACCGTGCTCTTCGCTGAGTTTCGCCAGGTCTATCTCCAGCACCCCACGACTGCCCTGCTTGTCTTCGACTTCGATGGAACGCTTGCTCCCATCGTGTCAACGCCTGGCCAAGCCCGCCTTGATGTCCAGCTGCGTCAACCTCTAGAGAGGCTGAGCAACCAAACAAACGTTATCATCATCTCCGGTCGTCCAACTGACTATCTTGAGGAGCAATTCGCTGGTATTGGGATCCATCTCATCGGCAACTACGGCCGTCCAGAAACGCTGGAACCAACGGACCAAACGCTGCTCGAAGCGCTCGTTAGACGTGCTCGCCAAGAGTTGCCCACCGCCATTTTGGTGGAGGAAAAGCCGAGTTCGCTCGCGCTGCATTATCGTCGCGCTCCCGATCGAGCATCTGAGGTCCTGGCCTGGAGTCGTCGACAAGAGCGTGAGTACGACGTCGCCCTCGACTTTGGAAAATCTGTGGTGGAAGTGAGCGTCGGTGATCGCTCCGACAAAGGAACGGTACTGCGTCGACTAGCTGGAGGCCATTCCGCTGTGTTGTACGCGGGTGACGATGTAGGTGATATCCCGGCCATGAAGGCACTCCAAGAGTTCGACATGCCGACGTGTGGACTTGCCATCGCCTCCGAACAGTCTCCAACTGAGCTATCTGTCCTCGCCGACGAGAGTATCTCCCGATCGCAATTTGTCCATTATCTCGTCTCGTTGACCTCTGTTCCCACTACCTGAGGATCACGCGCACGCGCGAGAAAGTTTAGAATCGACAAATCGCTCCGATACCTTCTTGCAACTTGCAAAGGTGGATCAGATCATGGGAAATGTTCAAGAAACCTGGCGCGAACGCAGAGAGCAGATCCTGCGAGCAGCTATGGATGTTCTCGTCAACGACGGAGCTAGCAGCCTAACGATTCGTAGTGTCGCAAAAGCCGCTGGTGTGGACCCTGCGTTGATCTATCACTACTTTAGCTCGAAGGCGGATCTGCTCCAGGAGGTGACCTATATACCGTTGGAGGTAGAGGCCGAACTGGCAGATCCCTCTCGTGATCTGATGTGGAAGCTCTCCATCTTTGACCGACCATCGGCGGCACTATGGATCACGGCACTCATGATCTGTATGGTCGACGCTAGGGAGCGAGGCGCTGAGCAGTTTGGCCACCTTCTCGATCTCTTGCTCCCCAACGGCGATCGAGCCAAACGAACGATGGTGGTGGGCTTGCTCTTCGAACGACATCTTCTGCACTCAGCGGCGTGCGAGGATGCGGCCCTGAGACGCTATACAGATCTTGTAGAAGCGGTCTAAGGTGCTGAAACGGTCGTAGGCAGCTCCCATGGATAGTCACTATCACGAAACTGTTCCTCCAGCGGCAGCGGAACCCGAAGAGGTCGTAGTTGTGACGTCAGTGCGCGCAACGACCCATCTTGTGGTCTGCGTAGCAAGATCTCCACAGGCGCCCCAAAAGTTACCCAACTTGGGGTCTGGTCAACAACGAGCACGCTTGGCATACGCAGGCTTTCGCGCACAAACCAGCGAAGACCCGTTGCCTCGAGACGATAGAGATCGATTGGGAGCACGATAACTGTTCCGGAGTGCCCAAGTGCCCCTGCTCGTGCTGCCTCGTGGAGCGCGAAAGCTGGCCCGAGGCCTGCATCGAGATACGCATCCCCGTGTGTCCACGTACCGCCCACTTCAATCACCCGAGGACCAACCGCTTGCCTGACCAACAGTGAGAGCCAGATCGCCTGTGTCGCGCAATCACGATATAAGCCAGCCTTATCCTTCCCCATCCGACGCGAGCGTCCGCCAGTCAGAAGACATACCAGCGGGGTCATGTACCCAACCTAAAGGTTTCACCATTGCCCACTGTCACTACGCTACTAGAGTATGGATCCTCGGAAGCACTTGATAGATAGCTACGGTCGTGAGATTCGAGACCTTCGCATCTCCATCACTGACCGGTGCAATTTCCGCTGCACCTATTGTTTACCGGCGGAGGGAATCGAGTGGCTTCCGCGCAGTGAACTGCTGACCTTCGAGGAGATCACGGCGATCAGTCGAATTTTCGTAGAGCGCTTCTATATCGACTCCATCAGGCTCACCGGTGGGGAACCAACGGTTCGAGCACAGTTGCCACGTCTTGTTGCAATGCTCGCCTCATTAACCACCCACGAAGGGAGCAAGGTCAACCTCTCTATGACGACCAATGGAGTGACACTCCCGTTGATCGCTGAACCGTTGCGTGATGCCGGTCTTGACCGCATCAATATCTCCCTCGACACCCTTCGAGCGGATCGCTTTCTCCAAATCACCAAACGTCCCCAATTTGAACGAGTACTCGAAGGCATCGAAGCCGCACAGTCTGCGGGCTTTCACCCGCTGAAGCTCAATGTGGTCGCGATGAAGGGCATCAATGACGACGAGATCGTTGATTTTGCCGCCTTTGGCCGCGAACATGACCTACAAGTACGGTTTATTGAATTTATGCCACTCGACGGGGCAAATGCCTGGGAACGGGCGGACGTGCTTACCGCCGACGAGATTCTTGCCCAGATCGCGAGCGTCTACCCTGTCGATCCGATCGAGCGGACCCATGCTCCCGCTACGACCTACCGGTACAGAGATGGTAAGGGATCATTCGGAATCATTCCTTCCGTCACGAAACCATTTTGCGGCGACTGTGACCGTGTGCGCTTGAGCGCTGAGGGAAAGATTCGAACCTGCCTCTTCGCCCTCGATGAGCACGACCTCCGCGGCCTTGTCCGAGACAATGCCACCCCGGAACAACTCACCACCGAGATCGAGGCAATCATCGCCACAAAGTGGGCCGGACACTCCATTGGCCGGGTGAACTTCATCCGACCACGAAAATCCATGAGTCAAATCGGCGGGTAATCAAAAAACTGCCGCCACGCGGTGAGAGAGTCACCTAAAGTGTAGGGATGGCAGATCGAGAGTTCACCCACCTCGACCCACTGGGTCGGGCAAGAATGGTTGATGTCACCCCCAAAGAGCCAACACACCGGCGCGCACTTGCGCGCTGTAAGGTTTTTATGAAGCCAGAGACCACAGCGCTGGTGGCAAACAACGCCGTCAACAAAGGCGATGTGCTCGGAGCTGCGCGAATCGCCGGCATCCAGGCATCGAAACGTACGCCAGATCTCATACCGCTATGTCATCCTCTTTTGATTGGATCGGTCTACATTAACTTCACCCTGGGGGACACCTTCGTTGAAGTCGAGGCCCAGGTTGAGACGGTGGATCGAACTGGTGTAGAGATGGAGGCTCTCACTGCAGCATCGATTGCCGCCTTGACGATCTACGATATGTGCAAGTCATACGATCGGTCGATGGTCATCGGTGAACTCGCACTGTGGGAGAAAACCGGAGGGAAGTCAGGTAGTTGGCGACGCGAAGAGGGGAAATGAGCGTATGCAGGCTGGAGTAGTGGCGATTCTCATCGTCGGTTGGTCCTTGGTGCTAATGCAACCTTTCTTCAGCGCTCGAAGGCGCAAAGACTACCTCCGATCTATTGTGACCTTTCGCCAACAGCTGTGGGCGCTTGAGACCGGCATCCAGAGTCGGCCGCTTGTTCAGCAAAGAAGCACAGATCGTCCGACACGCCCCTCGACGGCTGCTTCAGTACCGCCGTATCGTCGAAGGCAGAGAACGCTTGCTTCTCTTGGTGGTTCACTGCTTATTGGGCTTTTGTTGATCGTCGTCGCAGCGCCGATCGGGTTGCTGCTCACCACCATCAGCCTGGTTTCAATAGCGGTTTTCCTCACCCTTGCGAGAGCAAGCCACAATGCGACTCGTGCTCGTCCGACCTATGCCACGTCACGACAGGGCTTGGCGAGTTCTCGTGGCACCACATCAGAGCGAGCGATCGCCTGAGAACCGGATAGACTGGTGCACGCGGGGGTGTAGCTCAGCTGGTAGAGCGCTACGTTCGCAATGTAGAGGCCGAGGGTTCGAGTCCCTTCACCTCCACTCGTCGTGTCCGACCGAAATACTACGAGTAGCCCGCCTGCCTATCATCCTTTAGGCAAGATACGAACCTGCCGCCTAGTTGCGGGCCACCGTCCTCGACCATGCATGATTGTTCGCGTCGCCATTCGCCTCTGCCCAACAGCAACCATCCCATCATGCTCACGCAGGTGAGCCCAGCACCCGCCTTTATCGTCGTGGGGTCGGCTCCGACTCAACGACGCGGCGGCCAACGTCGCTCATCTGCCATGAAGACTCTTGTTGGGCAAATCTTGTCACCCGTCGCCGCACAATTCGCGACGTCGCCAGCATCGCCCTCGCGAGGCCGTGGGCCAGATCGTTCTGCTCACAATAACTCACCCGCTATCGGACGTGTAGTTGGGCTGCTCCGCACACGGCTCGCAAGCGGTCAGGTCTTCGTAGAAATCATTCCTGGCGATACTCAGTTGCACGGAGAACGTGCAGCTGGAGTGCCTATGGTCTCCCAATGGAGGTGCCGCTGAGTCAGCGCACCTCGCACATGCTTGATGAGCTCTATCACGACCGACGAGGAGGCCATTCCCGTTCGATAGTGCACCCCGTCGCCAACTCACTTGCCCGAAAGCAATCCCGTCATTGAATCCATCTGCGACCTATCCGCACCTTCTATGCGTCCAGGGCATGCTCGCCCATCAAGTGATCTCTACACGCAAGCATCTAGAAGCGCCCGGTGCTGTAAGACGGGGGACCAGGCGATGGGAGACAAACCACGCGACCATTATCGCCGCCGACCAAGGTCGCCCATGCATGGCCATCGACTCATTGGATCACTGCTCGCTGGGAAAAGTGAACAGCCACGATGCTCTGTATTCCTACGGGGTGCACGGAGAAAGGGTTACTCTAGTACAGGCCAAACGATGGAAACTTCACATCAGCTAGGTGCATGATAGAATCGTGCCTAGGTCATGTTGAGCGATGGAAGTGATCTTCTTGGGAGGCCAATGGTGCGTACAAGCAATCAGGTAGACCGAGAAAAGCAGCTTGCAGCTGAGGCCGCTGCAGATCTTGTCGAAGACGGTATGACCGTTGGTCTTGGGACGGGTTCAACCGTCGCTTTTCTCTTGCCGGCACTCGCACGCCGCCATCGCAACATCCGCTGCGTTGCGACCTCCCCTCATACCGCCGATCTCGCGCAACAGCTCGGCATCGATGTGGCACCATTCACAGAGCTCGCCATCCTCGATCTAGCAATCGACGGCACCGATCAAATCACCCCAGATGGCTGGCTTGTCAAAGGAGGAGGAGCCGCCCACACTCGCGAAAAACTCGTTGCCATCACCGCCAATCGCTTTATCGTGATCGCTGATTCGACGAAACCGGTTGCTGTGCTCAAAGGCCCGATCCCGATCGAGCTGCTCGCCTTTGGTCTTGGCTCGACTCTTCGCCGTTTGGGCGACGTCACCCTCAGAGCGGTGCCATCTAGCCCTGATGGCGGCATCATCGCCGATTACCATGGACCACTGGTGAATCCAAGAGAGACAGCTGCTCGACTTTCTGGCACCCCTGGCCTCATCGAACACGGTCTCTTTCCCCCAGAGATGGTGACTACAGCGATCATCGGACGAGGAGACCAAGTCGAGGTGATCGATTACCGAGGCGGCAAGTGACCATCACGAGACACAAGGAACTTTTTAGCTAATCGAGGCAGTGTAAATCTGTTCAATCGCGCTCTTGAGTTCCGCAGTAAACGCCTCGTCACTCATGTCGACGTGGAGGCCCTCGGTAAGTGCTCGTGAGAAACTCGCGATCATCTTATGGTTGTGGACGAGTCGTTCGATCGCCTGTTGGCGGGTGTACCCTCCAGAGAGCGCCACGACGCGCACCACCTTAGGATGCTCTATCAGTGAGGCATAGTAATCATCACGCTCGGGTAGCGTAAGCTTGAGCATGACCAACTGATCATCATCTAACGCATCAAGTCCCTTCAGAAGAGCGTCTCGAAGCAGGCTCTCGGCCACTTGCTTGTCCGGGCTAGTGATATCGATCTCGGGCTCAAGAATAGGGATGAGGCCCTTGGCAAGAATGCTCGTGGCGATCTCGAACTGCTGATCCACCACCGCCTGTACGCCAACAGGATCCCCCAACTGGATAAACGACCGCATTTTTGTCCCGAAGACTCCCTTTGTGATCGCCTTGTCCAACAGGGCATTCAAGCCGGGCATCGGGTTCATACAGCGAGCCCCATTGGCCTCAGGTGCCAGACCCTTATCGACCTTCACGAAGGGAACCACCTGCTTGTGGTCCCACAGGTAGGTCGCGGCATCGACCCCTGCAAACTGTCGATCGAGCGTGTCCTCAAAGAGGATAGCTCCGAGGATATGATCACCGCCGAAACTCGGATTGGTGACGATTCTCGTCCGCATGGCGTGCATCAGCGATAGCATCTGTTCATCCGAATCGTAGGACTCGCGAGGAATGCCATAGAGCTCGAGGGCGCCAGGCGTACTTCCACCACTTTGATCGAGCGCGGCTATAAAGCCAGCGCCATGGGTCATCTGTTCAAGCTGTTCCGTGTTCATACCTGTCTCCGATCTGATGAGATTCGTCAAGCTTGGATCCTCCCGCTAAGGCTAACACGGACCCAATTCAATCGATCCGCCCTCCCGTAATCGATACCTTCACTGCGTCAGCACGACTATCACAAGACACCTGGAATGAGCGCACTCACCGACCTCACCTCTGGCGTGAGCCCACGTTACGGCACCCCAAGGGGGGTGACAACTGTGGGTGCGAGACGTTAGGGAGGATCAGCCTGAGTGGTTTCGGACACTACGATCCATACATATCTGACAGTGCATTCGTTCCAGCACCGCCCAGGCTGATCTAGGGACATGTGCGGTCGGGCATCGCAATTGACCACCCATGGTTCGCGGCAAGATCCATCTTGGCCCCAGGATCTGGGTCCGCACCCGTCTGGGATGCTCCTCAGCCACCTCGCGCGAGCCAGTCATCAGGCATCGAGATGCTCCCATTTGGTGGCCCATGACACTGTCGTCTACAATCTGTTTGTCGCGACAATGACCGCTCTCTCTTGAGATACCCGAATAGACCGGTCTTGGCGATGGATCAACGAGTTGGCGAGGAGCGGACGTGACCATTGAAAGTAGAAGACGCATCACTGTGGCTCAAGGGGACGGGATCGGCCCAGAGATCATGGAGGCGACCCTGCGGATTCTCGCCGAGGCGGGGGCGGATCTCGAGATCGAACGGATCAAGGTTGGAGCACAGGTCTTTGACCAAGGGATTACGTCTGGGATCGAACCAAAGGCATGGGATTCGCTGCGGCGCACCAAGGTTCTCCTAAAGGCGCCGATCACGACTCCACAAGGTGGTGGATTCAAAAGCGTCAACGTCACCATTCGCAAAACTTTTGGCCTCTACGCCAACATTCGACCCTGCATCTCCTACTCTCCTTTTATACCCACCCAACATCCGGGAATGGATCTCGTCATCGTCCGTGAAAATGAAGAGGACCTCTATGGCGGCATCGAGCATCGTCAGACCCAAGATGTGTTTCAAACCCTCAAACTCATCACTCGACCCGGCAGCGAACGCATTATTCGCTATGCCTTCGAATACGCGCGCCGTTACCATCGCCACAAGGTGACAAGCTTCACCAAAGACAACATCATGAAGCTCTCTGACGGCACCTTCCACAAGATCTTCGACGAGGTGGCGGCCGAGTATCCGGAGATAGAGGCCGAGCACTGGATCATCGATATTGGCACGGCGAAACTTGCCACCGCACCCGAGCAGTTCGATGTCCTCGTCCTGCCAAACCTCTACGGCGACATTTTATCTGACGTAGCCGCCGAGATCACCGGCTCCGTCGGGCTGGCCGGTAGCGCCAATATCGGCGATGAGATCGCCATGTTCGAGGCTATTCATGGCTCGGCACCCCCACTAGCTGGCCAAAACATCGCCAACCCCTCTGGTCTTCTAATGGGCGCCGTGCTGATGCTGGTACATCTGGGGCTCGGGTCAATCGCGACTCGGGTCCATAACGCATGGCTCTGCACGATCGAAGACGGCATTCACACCCCTGACATCTATACCGATGGGGTATCGGCAAAGAAGGTGGGCACCGATGCCTTCGCAGATGCCGTCATCGAGCGACTGGGCCAGACGCCGGAGCGACTCCCCGCCGCTCACTACCCAGCATCAGAGGAGCCGATCATCGTCAAGCTCAAGGAACGTCCAATAGAGATCAAGACGCTTGAGGGAATCGATATTTTTCTGGAGTATCGGGGTGACGTGAACCAGCTTGGACAGCAGATCGAAGCGCACCTCAACCCGAACCTCACGTTGGTCATGATCAGCAATCGTGGACAAAAAGTCTATCCAAATGGAGCTGCTGAGACGTTTTGCGTCGATCACTGGCGCTGTCGGTTCCAGGCTCGTGTGCCTGGAGCTACCATCACGACAGCGGATCTGATCGACCAGCTGAATCGACTCGACACAGCAGGGCTCCCGTTCATCAAGACGGAGGGGCTCTACGCCTTTAACGGCGTACCAGGGTATTCCCTGAGCCAAGGGCAATAGACACACAGGGTGTCGGCTAGGAGGTCAGTGCTAGCGCACCCATTAGATCGAAGCCAAGAGCACCGCCAGGAGCCCCGTCAAGAAGATCCCATCAAAGGTCCCCGCGCCGCCTATGGAGACGATGGATGCGCCAAGCGTCCTCGTCTTGCTGAGATTCGAGAGGTCAGCGCCGATAAGAACACCCATCACACCGATGATGTAGGCCAGTGCGGCGAGGTAGTGAATCGTTAGCAACGAGGCCAGGATGACCGCCATTAGGGCTGGCAGGAGGATCGGGACCGCGATACCTACGCCACGGATAGGACGAGCAACGAATCGGACCACGACTGCTGCAATAACGACCCCGATGAGCGCCAGCAGCTCGAGATGGTCGTGCACGGCTAAGTAGATCGAAAGGACCGTTGGGATAACCGCGCCACCTACATTGACCGCAATCGAGGTCTCGCTTGGGCGGGGCGGAGTCGGGATGACATAGCGGATACCGAGGAAACTGATCGAACGCTCCACCGGTTCCTCGATCGGGTTTTGAAGTCTCGCCACCGGAATATTGATAAAACTCCCGAGAATCGTCGCGACAAGAATGAGCAGCAGCCAACCGGGCGCGATGCCAATCCGCTGATACGCAAATCTGAGAAGATCGAGACCAAGGAGTGCGACTAGCACAACGAAGAGCAGAGCGAGGGCAAGATAGAACGGCCACGCCAAGGCCCAGTAGACGGATCGACGCATAACTTACAGTCCTTCCTCCCCCCCAACCTAACACCGTTAGCGCGCACACGCCCAGCATCGGCATCAAGTCTTCGAGATTTTGTGCCGAAACACTACGGCAGACAGGCCCACCACAACCTCAAAGAACAAGTCCAGAACTCTTGAACGTGACGATCTCAGTCTAGAACGCGCTAAATTAGAGGGAGATCTACTCGACAAAGGAGTCGAAGTTGACACTTACAACGAAGAAGCTTGGAAAAAATCCGGTCTTTAGCGGATTGAAGGAACGTCTACGAGAACTCGAATCTCAATTGGGTTCGCCTGAGAAACGCAAAGCTTTTCTCGGATTCGCTCGCTCGTTCACCGCACACATCGATCCCGAGGAAGAGACGGCCTTTTCTACCGATTTTGTCATCGCGGCCCTCACGGCCCAGCTCCATACCTTGGACACCGTTACGGCCGAGGATATGTGTGTGATGGAGATTGTCCGTGGGTCAGATGTCCTGCGCATACGCTGTCGACCTGAGGGAGTCTCTGAGCTCGAATCCGTCTTTTCGACGATGCGCGCCCCAGGCACCATGATCTCCATCGTCAGTAACGACATGGAGTTCCTTGTCGACACCTTCCTTCAGACCATCCGTGAGAAATCCGATCGGCTCACCACGATTCACCCCATCCTCGAGCGCGCCGATCTCGCCCGTTGTGGGTGCAACGTTGCCTCAGCACAGTCAACCGAGCTCGTCTCGTTTTTCGCCGCCCAGATCCCGATGACGGTGACCAAGGTTGAGGCCGAGCAACTTTTGCGCACGCTGGCCAAACGCTATCAACAACTCCACCACTTCAACAGAGACCGGGATCGTATGCTCTCTGATCTCCTTCACCTCATCGAGGAGCAGGAGTTTCCTATCAACGGCAAGACTGAGATTCCCATCAGCAGCTCTGCCTTTTCTCACTTTTTACCATTTGCCGAGATTCGACGTCCAAAGAAAGGGCAACGGCTTGACCTCGGCATTACCCGTGAGGACGTCGCCATCGATCGCCACTGGCCACGTAATATCGGCACGAACTATCACATCCAGGTGCTTCCGGCACGATCCGAGATTCTCGACTTTTCGCAGCTCCGCGCCGTCTCCTTCAAGGCGCCTGAAGGAGAGGTTGATTTTGTCGGGATTTTCCGCCCCCAACGAACTGGGTCTATTGGGCTCGCCGTCCCAGAGGTCGCTGACCGTCTCGAAACCGCCCGCAAGCGACTGAATCTCCTCCCCACAAGTCACTCCTACCGTGTCCTGCAGGACTTTGTCACCTCGCTCAACATCGACACGGTGCTGGCGTTACCGATGAACGACTTTCTTGAACTCGCGCGAGCGGGCCTCTTGGTCGAAGAGGTCTCACGCACCCAGGTCTTCTTGAGCCAAACACCGACAGGTCCGCGTCGCCTGCTCGTCTTGGTTCCAGGTGACAGAGTCGAGTTTGGCATTGAGGATCGCATCGACGACACGCTCGCGAACTTCTGTGACGGCGTCCCGAAGCAAATCGGCCGGTTCTTCTCCGAACGCCGCCTCGTCTTAGAGTACATCCTTCTTGGCTCAATGACTCCTGAGGGGCTCGACAAGCTCGCCGAAGAGCTTGACCGAATCACGACCCCGTGGAGGACAAGAATCCGCACGAAACTTCGCCAGGAGGTTGACCAAGACGTATTGCCGCGCGTACTCGGTGCCTTAGACCTGGTCGCTGAATCCGTCGAGGAGAGCTATCAACAGGAAGAAAACGACGATTTCATCATCTCCGACCTCACCGCCATCGCTGAACTCTTAGAGTCCGATCGCCGACTGTCGACGCGGCTCCTCGTCGATGTCAATGGAGAGCTACGACTCCACTTAATTCTGATAGGGAGTCGACTCTCGCTGTCGCAGATATTACCGGTCATCGAGAATTTCGGGCTGAAGGTCTCGGATGAACAGCCATACCGAGGCCGGACCGGGAACCGAGAGCTCTGGATCATCGATCTAGGTCTTGTCGTCGAAAGCGATGAGGCACTGCAACGTCTTGGCCATGGACGGGTCCGCGAACGGGTAGAGCAGTCGCTGGCTGCTATTTGGCGCGGCGATGAAGAAAACGATCAGCTCAATCAGCTTGCCATTACCGCTGAACTCAAACCAGATGAGATCGCGGTCACAAGGGCGCTAGCGAGCTACATGAGGCTCACCAACTTGGGATATTCCGAAACCTACTGCCAACAGGCTCTGGTAAATCAGCCGACGCTCGCGCGCACATTGGTGCGTCTGTTCTACACCCGCTTTGACCCCGAGATCTCCGAGCTTGACCGCGACGAGTCCAGTGAACGTTTGATCGCCTCACTGGAGGAAGAATTGAGCAATGTGAGTTCGCTCGATCAGGACAAAGTCTTGCGAGGCATGGAGGAACTCATTCGTGCGATGCTTCGCACCAACCTCTTCCAAGCAGAACGCAAAGCCGTAGCCTTCAAGATCGACCCCCGACACCTCAGCTTCCTTCCTGATCCAAAGCCACGCTACGAAATCTATCTACGGAACGAGACCACCGAGGCCGTGCACCTGCGTGGTGGACCGGTGGCACGAGGTGGTATCAGATTTTCTGACCGCATGGAGGACTTTAGGACCGAGATCTTAGGTCTCATGAAGGCGCAAACGGTGAAGAACGCGGTCATCGTGCCAGTCGGGTCCAAGGGTGGCTTTATCGTGAAAGACCTCGATCCGAAGAGTCGTAATGCCGCCAAGATCGAGCGTTCGTATCGCATCTTCATGGAGACGTTGCTCTCGCTGACCGACAACCTTGTGGCCGGCAAAATCGTTCCTCCCCAGGACACGGTATGCCACGATGGGCCTGACCACTATCTCGTCGTCGCCGCCGATAAGGGAACGGCGACCTTCTCCGATATCGCGAACGAAATCGCCGTAGCTCATGGCTACTGGCTCGGAGATGCCTTTGCCTCGGGTGGTTCTCATGGCTTTGACCACAAAGAAATGGGCATCACCGCCAAGGGCGCCTGGGTCTCGGTAGAGCATCTCTTCGACGCCGTCGGCATCGACATCGCACGGACTCCGATTCGAGTCGTAGGGGTTGGCGATCTCTCTGGTGATGTCTTTGGCAACGGGACACTACGTTCCCACCAGCTCAAGCTCATCGCAGCATTCGATCACCGCCATATCTTCCTCGACCCCGATCCAGAGCCAGAGGTCTCGTGGCAGGCACGCTCCGCCATCTTTTCACAGGGGGCTGGCACCACGTGGGAGGACTACCCTGAATCCGCCATCTCCACCGGCGGCGGTGTCTATCCGCGCAACGTCAAAGGTATCAAAATATCAGCCCAGGCCGCAGAGGCCTTTGGAATACCAGTAGCCACCTACGAGCCCAATCAGCTCATCAGGCATATCCTCCAAGCGCCGGTCGATCTCCTCTTCAACGGAGGCATCGGCACCTATGTCAAAGCCACATCGGAGGCCAATGTAGAGGTCGCCGACAAGGCAAATGATGCAGTCCGTGTCAACGGCAATGAGGTCCGTGCTCGAGTCATCGGTGAAGGCGGCAACCTCGGGATGACCCAACTCGGTCGCATCGAATACTGTCTGAGCGGCGGTCGGTGTAACACCGACTCCATCGACAACTCCGCTGGCGTCGATACCTCCGACCACGAGGTGAACATCAAGATCGCATTGGATGCGCTCGTGCATGAGGGTGCGCTCACCGTCGACCAGCGCAACGAGATACTAACCCAATGTGTCTCTGAAGTTGAGACGCAGGTGCTTGCCGATAACGTCTACCAGAACTGGGCACTCTCAGCCGCTGAGGCGCGCTACGACCATTCCTGGGGCGAGATCACCCGACTACTTGGTCATCTTGTGCAGTCCGCGGGCCTTGCTCCAGCGGTTGAACACCTACCCGATCCTTCGGTCATCGCGGCCAATCCACCGACGAGGAAGTTGACAAGGGCCGAGTTGTCCATCATCATCTCGTATGTAAAGTTGGACCTCAACCAACAACTCATGGAGAGTTCCCTGTTAGACCATCCGTTAACCGATGGCCTCTATGAGGAGTACTTCCCATTGCCGGTTCGACAGCGCATCAAACAGCTCTCGCTTCGGCACCCACTGCGGCGCGAGCTGATCGCTACCACGATCGCCAACGTCATCGTCAACCATGTCGGAGTCTTTGGTGTCCAAGCCATCGCTGCGGCCGCAAACATCTCGATCGTGAAGGCCGCCGAATACGTCTACTTGGCACTCCTGCTCACGGATGCTCGTACGACCGTGCGTCGGCTCTTGTGGTCCACTGGAACCTCTTTTGACGCACGGATGTCGGCCTATCTCGGGTTCCAGGATCTGGTTTGCACCTCTGCCCTCGAACTGCGGCTCGTCGTCGGTGAGCCAGAAGGTCTCTTCGACGCCGATAATCTCAGTTCACTGGTCGCCGATGTCAAGACGGTGGCACACCAATTAAGCCTACGCGATGACCTGCCTACGAGTTGGCAAGAGCGACGAGCTTGGATGTCCGAGTCGGAGCTCGATACCCAAGCAACCGACCTCCTTGTTCCCGGACGAGCGCTGGCGCTCTACCTCTCGCTGCTCGTCGATCAGGAACACACGGTGGACGACCTTGAGAGCTTCGCAGATCGGCTTTACCGTCTGGAGCTCGACAGTGGGATCATCAACACCCGCGAATTACTCTCCAATGTTGCTACCTCTGACCTCGCTTCGGTACTCGCACAGCAGCAGGTACAGGATCGCTTGAACAACCTCTCGCGCAGTATCTTTCTGGGGCAACCGCTCGATGCAACCATTACGGAGGCGGTGGCGCACGTCGCTGACAACCTTGAGCGAGGGGAGATGCTTCAGGCCCTCCTGGAAAGTCTGAAGTTTTAACAACCATAGTACTGTCATCGGGATCGTTGAGTGAACGGTGGCTACGCCGATGGTGCGAGCCTGCTCTTCGGAGTATCTGCGTCTCAGTCGGCCCCATCTCGGGGCACCGCAGCAAGACGTTCAGAACCTGACTGGCTGCCAAATCGATCGACATGCACGTAAGGCAACAGGGGACGTCGCGCCTGCCAATCCAGTCTTTCGAGGTCAGGCACCTGTTCAAAGTGCGTGACCGGACCAATACAGAGCCAAGCGATTGGCCGCACGCCAGCAGGGAGCCCAACAAGATCGGCGAGAAACTCCTCGCGATAGAAGGAGACCCACCCGACGCCAATCCTCTCCGCAGTTGCAGCAAGCCAAAGGTTCTCAATCGCTAGGCACACAGAGTAGAGTCCCGCATCAGCGATCGCATGGCGCCCAAGGACGTGAGGAGAGCCACGCTCTGGATCGTAGGTTACCACGATACCGAGGCTGGCATCGAGGATCCCTTCGATCTTGATTCCACGGAAACGCGCTTGCGAATCGCCGTCAAGACTCGCCGCGAAAATAGCCCGTTCATTCTCAACATGAGCATGGAAGGCCTGGCGAGTCTCGTCCGCCTCGACCAAGACAAAATCCCAGGGTTGTGACATCCCAACGCTCGGTGCGCTATGCGCTGCCGTCAAGATCCGCCCGAGCACCTTGGGATCCATCGCCTCCCCATTGAACTGCCCCCGGACGTCCCGACGCCCGAAGACTACCTCGTAGAAGCTGTCCTTGTCCATGAATATCCCTTCTTTTCACAAACCTCGCCCAAGGCTACTAGCCTTTTTGGTGTGCAGACAATCAGACGACGCCGGTGAATACGATGCGCGGCCTTCGGAACAGGACTTCAAATCCTGTATCAGCGAAGGATATCGATAGCAGGACACTCGGTCGTGCGTGGCAGGTGACTAAGGAGTTTCGCTTTGGCATCGTCGCCTACCTTGTGGCGATTCTGCTCGGCGCACTCTTTGGTTCCCTCACCCCTCTGCTCTTTAAAGACCTCATCAACAATGCCATCCCCCGAGGTTCACTGCACCTGTTGATCATCTACACGGTCATCCTCGGCGCCCTAACGCTCGCCCAGACGGGAGTCGGAGTGCTGAGCCGCTACCTTCAGTCCGTGATCGGAGAGGGGATTATTTACCGGTTGAGAATCCGTCTCTTTGAGCACATGCAAACTCTCTCCCTCAGCTTCTTCACCCATTCGCAGACCGGCTCGATCATCTCGCGGGTGAACAACGATGTCGTAGCCTCACAGCAGGTTGTTGGCACACTCGGTTCGCTGGTCTCGGACGTCGCCACCCTCGTGTTTACGCTCTTTTTCATGTTCGAACTCTCACCAGAGGTGACCGCTCTCGCATTGCTGATCGTACCCGTACTGATCCTCCTCGATCGCCTACTCGGCAAGCGTCTCACCCAGTATGCACGGGTTCAGATGCAGGCGAATGCGGAGATGACCGCCTTCGAACAGGAACGTTTCAACGTCTCTGGATCGTTACTGGTCTCATTATTCGGCAATCGGAACCGGGAATCGCAGCAATTTCGGACCCAGGCAGCCGATGTCCGAGAGGCTGGCATCCGTTTTGCACTTTTTGGACGGCTGTACTATAGCACCTTGGCACTCATGGGTGGCATCGGGACGATAGCGGTGTACGCCATCGGTGGAGACGAGGCGTTACACCATGCGCTCACGCTTGGTGCTCTGGTGGCCTTAGCACAGTACGTGACGAAGCTCTTCGCGCCCCTCACCGATCTCTCCTCGGCCCGTGTCAACCTTCTTCAGGCGCTTGTGAGCTTTGACCGGGTCTACGAGGTGCTCGACCTCACGCCCGAGGTGCAGAACCCGACCCATCCCATCCATCTTGCCCATCCAAGGGGACGCATCGTCTTCGACCATGTCAGTTTTCGCTACCCAAGCGCAACCCCGTTGGCGAGTCTTGCCAAGAACCCGACATTGACCAAGGCCGCCACTGAGGAGTATGCGCTGTCTGACATCACCATCACCCTGGCCGAAGGGACGATGACAGCGCTCGTGGGACACTCAGGCGCTGGCAAAACCACCGTGACGAACCTGATCACTCGACTCTATGACCCAATCGATGGGTCAATCACCCTCGACGGTGTTGATCTACGCCAGCTCGATCTGGAGGAGTTACGAGCACTCGTCGGTGTCGTCTCCCAGGACCCTTTTCTCTTCCATGACACCGTACGCTCTAACCTCTTGTATGCCAACATCCACGCGACCACCCAAGATCTCCTTCACGCGGTCGAAGCGAGCCAACTAGCCGAACTCATCGACCGTCTTCCCCAAGGGCTCGACACGCTGGTAGGCGAACGGGGTTATCGGCTCTCAGGTGGCGAGAAGCAACGCCTGTCGATCGCCCGAGTCCTGTTGAAGGACCCGAGAGTCGTCGTCCTCGATGAAGCCACCTCGAGCCTGGACTCCACCAACGAGGCGCTCATCCAGGGGGCAATTCAACGTACCCTGCGAGGCAGGACGTCGCTCGTCATCGCCCACCGACTCTCCACGGTTTTGGACGCCGATACGATCGTGGTCCTCGATCACGGCCGGGTCGCTGAGGTCGGTTCGCACCAGGACTTACTGAGTCAGCAAGGACTCTACGCAAGTGTCTTCGAGCGGCAGTTTCGATCCCCAGCGGCTACCGACCTACCGATGCCTACTCCTGAAAGGATCGACTAGCGCCGTTGGGTGCCGCAGCGCCTGGCATCTCGACTCCTAACCGGAGCCCACCAACCTGGAAACGTCACAAATTTAACAAAACTGTCGACCTCTCCCTTCGAATGGTACTAGGTTTAGCACAATCGAAGTCCACAATGGCTTCGAGGGCTAACGACAAGGCCAGAGACAACAAAATGGGAAGTCAGGGGGACCTACTCAATGCAAATAAACAAAACTACCGAAGGAGGGCGCTTACGACGCGAGATGTCGTATATCGACCTCAGCTTCGCTGGGCTCGGTGCGATCATCGGGTCTGGGTGGCTCTTCGGTGTGCTCTACGCAGCAAACTACGCTGGTCCAGCCGCCATCTTGGCGTGGATCATCGCAGCGATCATCGTCACCTTCATCGCGCTCGTCTACGCCGAGCTCTCTGGCATGTTGCCCGAGGCCGGTGGAATCACGAGATTTCCGCACTTCTCCCACGGTTCGCTCGTCGGCTTCATCATGAGCTGGGGTGCATTCCTGGGATACGCGGCAGTACCGGCTATCGAGGCAGAAGCGGTCGTCCAGTACGCCGAGCACTACATCACCTCGTTTCAGAACAACAAGACCTTAGACTTCGTCGTCGAGGCCATCATTCTCCTCATCTTCTACGCGATCAATATCTACGGGGTCAAGGTCTTTGCCAAGATCAATAGCGTGGTTACGTTCCTCAAGTTCATCACACCGACACTGACGATCATCGTGATTCTCTTCGTCGCAAAGCACTGGGGCAACTACACGGCGACCACGGCCCATGGATCGGGCTTCATGCCCTATGGTACCGCTGGTGTCTTCATCGCCATCTCCTCCGGAGGCATCATCTTCTCCTTGCTCGGCTTCCGGCAGGCGGTCGATATGGCTGGTGAGGCAAAGAATCCACAGCGCGACGTACCACGTGCCATCCTCACCGCGATCCTGCTTGGGGCGCTGGTCTACACCCTCGTCCAGGTGGTGTTCATCGCCGCTCTTCCACCGAACGCGATTGCCAAGGGTTGGGCTGCGTTAGCCTACACCTCACCATTCGCCCAGGTAGCGACCATCATTGGCCTGGGATGGCTTGCATCGATCCTCTACGCCGATGCCGTGCTCTCACCGTCAGGAACCGGATTGGTCTACCTCTCCTCTGGTGGACGCGTGGTGCTCGGCTCCGCTCGTAATAACTACCTCGGCAACAAGTTCCGTAGCGTCTCCGAACGTTTCGGCGTCCCAATCTGGGCCATGTCCATCACCGTGCTCTTTGCCATTATCTTCTTGCTGCCCTTCCCAAGCTGGCAGAGCCTAGTGGGGGTCATCTCCTCGGCGACTGCCTTCACTTACGTGATGGGTCCAGTCTCGCTCGCGGTCTTCCGCAAGTACCACAACGACAAGCACCGTCCCTTCCGGTTGGGTGGAGCCAAAGTCTTTGGCCTGCTAGCCTTCATCGGTGGCACCCTCATCATCTACTGGTCAGGTTGGGGAGTCGATTGGAAGCTCGTCGTCGGTATTCTCGGTGGAACCGCTATCTACCTCATCGCCTCTGCCGTGGGAGCGCCTGTCGAAAAAATCACGCGTGAGGACTGGAAGTCCGGCATCTGGTTGCCGGTCTATCTCCTCTCCATGCTCGCCATCGCCTATTTTGGTGCGGCACGGTTTGGAGCTCCATTCAACCATAACAAGGGATTCATCCACTACCCCTATGACATCGTCGTCGATATCATCGTCGCCATTGTCTTCTACACCTGGGCCGTTGCCTCGGGTCGTAACAGCGAGGACACTGAGCAGGCCTTCGCCCGGGCAGCTGAGCTCCGTCGCGGAGTCCAAAATGGTGAAGCGAGTCTCGCCGACTAGCTAATCGGGAGAAGTCCTTGGCCCGTTGGGAGACCGAGGACTTCGAGCCCACAACCGATCAAGGAGAAGAGGGCGGTGCAACAGCACCGCCCTCTTCTCATCCTCGCCACAATCACATCAATGATGGTGGACGCTACTGACCTAGGTAGTACTCGCTCAAGTACTTCTCACCCTCATCGCAGAGGACTGTGACGATCGTTCCAAACTCGGGATGGCGCTCCTTCAACCGTCTGGCCGCCACGAGATTGGCACCAGAACTCGGACCAACCAAATAACCCCGCTGCGCAAGTGCATACATCTCCGTGATGGCATCCAAACTGGTCACCGCCACCAACTCGTTCACCTCATCATGGTGGCGCGCAAAGATGCCGGGGACAAAACCATCGGCGATACCCTCGATCTTGTGGTGATGAACCTCGCCACAGAGGATTGTGCACGACTCATCGGGCTCCATGCCGACCACCCAACAGGCTGGATTGGCGGCATGCAGGCATTGCCCGACTCCGATCAAGGTACCACCCGTGCCAACACCCATGACAAAGGCGTCTGGTAGGCGTCCGTCACCGAGATCGGCAAGGATCTCAGGTCCAAAAATCTCTCGATTCTCCTCTACATTGAGCTCAGAGTCGAACTGCCCTGGGCAAAAAAACCCCGGTTGCGCTCCAAGCAGTCGCGCCTCCTCGAGTGCATTGTTGACATGAAAGTCCCCGATCTCACGGACCTGAGCTCCAAAAGCCTTAGATATCGCTACTCGCTCACTGCTAAGACCCTCTGGCATGATCACCAGCATCTTGTAGCCTTTGACCGCCGCCACCATACTGAGCGCGTTACCGGTGTTCCCGCTTGAAGCTTCGACGATGGTCATCCCGGGCTCCAACAGGCCTTGTTCCTCTGCCCGCTCGATCATGTACTTCGCGATGCGTGCCTTGATCGAGCCCGATGGATTGAGATACTCAAGCTTGGCAAAAATCCCCTCCTCTACCTGCACCAGCGGAGTCGATCCAATGTGCGCGAGAAGATCAGAACCGAGTTGTGTCACCATTGACCCCTACCCCCTTGTAATTACGCAGTCTTTACCAGAAAGAATAGCTCCGCCAAGCGCCCCTCCGCGAGACCCGCGGTGGCAGCACCCATGGCGAGCCAGCCTCGAACCATCGTACGCATCCCCTCGGGATCGGGTAGCTGACTCTTGTGTTGTTCAATTGCCTCAAGCTTGGCATCGAAGGTATCGGTCACATCCACGTAGTGCGTCGGGTCAGGGTACGCCATCAGCGCCACATCGAGCACCGTATGCGCCTCAAGGCCCTGTTCTAAGAGGTCACGATGGGTAAAAGGGTTACGAGCATCCGGATAGACCGCGCAGAGCGCCGCTTCACCAGCCGCGAGATGGTCGGGGTGTGATGAACCGATGCGAGCAAAATTGCGCGTCGGAGATTGGCAGAGCACCCGTTCGGGCCGAAACTGTCGGATCATCGCGGTGATGTCGTGTCGCAACGGCATCGACACCTCGAGCGATCCATCGTGATAGCCGAGAAATTCAACCGTGTCGACGCCGACCACCTTCGCGGCAGCCCGCTGTTCACGTCGACGAATCGCAGGTATCTCCGAACGAGCGATACTCGGATCGAAACCGCCCGCATCACCGTCGGTGACGATACAGTAGGCGATCTCCGTACCTTGTTTGCGCCATGCCGCAATCGTACCAGCGATACCGAAATCGACGTCGTCTGGGTGAGCGGTAATGACCAAAACCGACTTTACCGGCTCGAGTGGCGTTAGGGACATAGATAACCTCCGTTTGTTCTCCCTCTAGCCTACCTCCAGGGTGGAGACTCCCCTGATCGAGGTAGGCTCCCCACAGAGCCCCCGACGAAGGCACTTGCTGGTGTGGAAGAAAAAAGTAGACGCGCCCGCGCGAGGTCAGCTACTCACCATCACGCCTGTTACGCGGTGAACAGACTCCCGACACCCATGCAGCTCGCGCGGCCGCCTGCCGTCATCGTGTCACGCCCTCGATACGCACTCATCTGTTGCGCAACGCAAGCGCATACTCGTAGGATCTGATCAGCCTTGGCACTCTTCCTCTCGCGACCCCCGGAGAGGTGCGGCGCAACTGATGCCACCGCCATAGCGCCCAAAGACAGGAGAACGACAAGCCCATGAGCGGGCCGACGATCGCTAGCGTTCGGTCGCCATTGGATCCAGACACTACCAGCATGAGGCCTAGCATTTCGACCCCAAGGACGACCATCATCACCGGCTGCATTCGCCGCAAAGACTCCAGTCGCATCTTCTCCGCGAGGAGAAAGGTCGTCGGCACTTCATCGATCGTCAACCCTGGCTGCGGCAGCGGTGCTGCATCGAGAACACCCTGGCGATGCAGTTGCTTCACCGTTTTGCGCCATCGACGTTGTTGAGCGGGGGGATACTCGCGCAAAACTTGGGCATAGCTCGTTCTCTTACGACGATTATCGATGCCCAGGATCACAGCGACGGCGAGCCCCACCATCACCATGCCGCTGATCCAGGAGACGAAGACCATGCCCGCGAGTATAACAGATTCTGACGAACGATGGACCAAGTACGGCTCCGAGCATCGCGGCCGGTCCACATGGCTCATCTCGGTCACCAGATTGCGGGACGCATCACCACACCCGGTCCCCGACTACCGGAGTGGCTCGATATGCGCTAGCCTGGAGGAATGACCGACTCCGTGAGACTTGCCTCGGGCGACAAGGCACCGTCATTTTGTCTACCAAACCAGTACTCAACACAGCGATGCCTTGAGTCACTCGCTGGCAAGGTCAGTATCGTCTACTTCTACCCCAAGGACATGACGCCCGGATGTACCCTTGAGGCAACCGACCTCAATGAGATGGGTGATCGGCTGAGGGAGCTCAACATTGAGCTCGTCGGCATCTCTCCCGACACCGTCGAGAGTCACTTGAACTTTGCTGAACGCTTTCATCTGGGGTTCGATCTTCTCTCTGACCCCAGCAAGGGTGTCATGGCCGCTTGGGGTGCCTACGGAGAAAAGATGAACTACGGTCGCAAAGTCGTTGGCGTCATTCGATCCACCTTCATCCTCAACCCAGATCTCACGATCGCTCATGCCCTCTATGCGGTCAAGGCCACCGGGCATGCCACACGCATCCTGCGCCTCTGCGAGGCGATGGCCCCATCACGCTAGCTCCACGACGCCGATGACGATGACTACGACAGTCACGCTTTGCTACATTGGGGTCACTTTGGAGGTAGCTACCTAGCTTTGTACGTCAAAGAAATTACACAAAGGAGAATCGAAAATGTCCGAAGCCGTCATTGTTGCCGCTGTGCGTACCCCTATTGGCCGGGCCTTTAAAGGTTCGTTGATCAACGAACGACCCGATGACCTCTCGGGTCTCGTGATCGCCGAGCTGATGCGGAGACTGCCATCACTTGATCCGAGTCGCGTCGACGACGTGATCTGGGGCGCCGCTCTCCAGCACGGGGAACAGAGCATGAACCTCGGGCGCAACGTCGCCGGGCTTGGAGGTCTCCCTGAGAGCGTGCCAGGAACCACCGTCAACCGTTTCTGTGCCTCCTCGCTCCAGGCGATCCGAATGGCCTTCCATGCGATCAAAGCCGGGGAGGGAGACGTTTTTGTCGCCGGCGGTGTCGAGAGCACGACCCGGTGTTCACTCAAAGGGTTCGATCCCGAGGACATGAACCCGCGCTTTACCGATACGACCCGCGCCGACTACATCGACGAGATGTACATCCCCATGGGCCTCACCGCCGAGAACGTTGCAAAGCAGTTTGGAGTCACTCGCGAGGCGATGGATGCGTACGCAAAGCTCTCTCAGGATCGCGCGAGTGCCGCCATCAACTCCGGCTTTTTCGCAAGAGAGATCCTGCCAGTCACGCGAGCGGATCAGAGCGTGATCAGCCAGGACGATGGCCCTCGTCCGAATACCACCATCGAAAAACTCGCCGAACTCAAGCCCGTCTTCTTGCCAGAGGGAACCGTCACTGCGGGCAACTCGTGTCCTCTCAACGACGGTGCCGCCGGCGTGGTGGTGATGTCAGACCGACTCGCCAATGAGCTCGGGCTCACTCCGCTTGCTCGCATCGTTGGGAGTGCGGTAACCGGAATCGCACCAGAGATCATGGGCGTTGGGCCTATCGAGGCGATCAAAAAAGTCCTCGCGCTCACCGGTCTCACCATCGAGCAGATGGACATCGTCGAATTGAACGAGGCCTTCGCCGCTCAGGTGCTACCGGTGGCGCGCGAGACCCACATCTCGATTGAGGATCAACTCAATCCACACGGTGGGGCGATCGCGCTAGGTCACCCATTCGGCATGACCGGTGCTCGCATCATGACGACCCTGCTGAATGGTCTCGCCAGCACGAAGGGCCGCTATGGCCTTGAGACCATGTGCGTTGGGGGCGGGCAGGGCATGGCAATGATCGTCGAAAGGCTCTAGGAACCTGGCTACCACCCCCACTCGACTCATTCTGGTCCGCCACGGCACCACTCCGACCACCGGCAAAATCCTCCCCGGCAGGGCCGAGGGTCTCCACCTATCCACACATGGCCTCCAACAGGCCAACGCGGTCAGCGAGCAACTCGGCCCAAGGTACGGGGCGGTTGATGTCGTTCTCGCATCACCACTCGAACGAGCTCGCGAGACGGCGGAACCACTGATCAGACACCTCGACCAACCACTCGTCGTCGAGGAACGGCTGATCGAATGTGACTTCGGCGAGTGGACGGGAGCGACGTTGACCAAACTCTACCGCAAACCCGCCTGGCGTGACCTCATGGCTCAAGCTGGGAACTTTCGCTTCCCCGGCGGCGAGTCTATCCGGGAGGTCCTCGACCGTATGCTCGATCTCGTGAACGAGATTCGCCGCCAGCACAGCGGAGAGACCGTGGTTGGATTCACCCATGCCGATCCCATCAAGATCCTTGCCACCGAAGCTCTGGGCATGCATCTCGACCAGATGCATCGCATCTCCGTCGCTACCGCATCGATGACGGTCATTGTTATCGGGGAGTCGGGCATAAACTTGGACTCTCTCAACACCGGAGTGATGATTGGAGGAGCACCAGTTTGAGCGAATTGATCGATTTTGGTTCAGTGACCCACTTCACGGTGGGAACCCAAGGTGAGCCCGGCCATCGCGTCTTCCTCCTGCAGGTCGGCTCGGGCCTCTTTCTGCTAACAGTCAAGGTCGAGAAGACGCAGGTACTCGCGCTCGTTCAAGGGCTCACTACCGCGCTGGAGGAGCTCTCGCGTCCCCACGAACTCAGTGGTGACCAGTCACTCCTTGGCGACCTGACCCCAGCGTGGGCCGTCGGTTCCATCGAGATCGAGGTCGATGCAACCACCGAGCTGATCGAGATCGAGCTCCAAGAGCTCGCCGCCGAAGGCGCCGAGTCCGCGTCGGCACGTTTCATCATCACCCGAGAACAAGCGGCACAGTTCGCGATCACCGCCACCAGGCTGGTGGAGCAGGGACGCCCACCATGTCCACTGTGCGGTTACCCACTCGATCCACAAGGACACGCATGCCCGAGAACCAACGGCCACCGAGCTCCGAGCCTCTAGCAACCGAAGCAGAACTCACAACCGGCGAGGTAACCATCCTCGGAAGAATCGAGGCGAGTTCGAATGGAGCGCTCCTCGTCGAACTCGAGAGCGGCCACCTTGGGGTCTACAAACCTGCATCCCTAGAGCGACCGCTGTGGGACTTCACCGCTGGGCTTTTTCGACGAGAACGAGCGAGTTATGTGCTCGCTCGCCAGCTCGGGCTCGATTTCATTCCACCGATCGTCATCCGCGATGACCTTCCACTCGGGAGAGGATCGCTGCAGAGTTTCATCGATGCCGACTTTGACCTGCACTACTTTGAGCTCTACGACGAGCCTGACCTGCGTGATCGGTTCATCGAGGTCGCCGCCTTTGACCTCGTCGCTAACAACGCTGATCGCAAGGCCGGCCATCTTCTACTCGATCAAGGTCGACACCTCTGGGGCATCGACAACGCCCTCTGTTTCCACGCCGAGCCAAAGCTGCGGACGGTGATTTGGGAGTTTGGTGGCGCTCCAATCCCCCAGGAACTACTCGACGCCATGACCCATACAGCAGACGATTTGAACCCCGAGTTCACCCAGCTGCTCAGCCAGCGCGAGCGAAGAACGCTGGTGCATCGGCTGCGCGTGGTGGCATCGATGCGCGCACTCATCGATCTCGACGTCGACGAACGGCCCTACCCATGGCCGCTGATCTGAAAGCAGCCACTGGTCTGAAAGCGGTGAGGTCATTTCATGAGCGATCCCATCCATCGACCCCTCCGAACGACGCGGGCATCATCTCACCGGCGCCGGACCGGCAGGTTTCGGTTACCCCACCGGCGTTGCGACGACGGCCGTGCCGTAGGCGCAGATCTCCGTCCAATCACCACCCATCTCCGAGGTATCGAATCGGAAGGCAACCACAGCATTCGCTCCGAGTTCTGTAGCCCTTTCCTGCATCCGCTCAATAACCTGCGCTCGTGAGTCCTCAAGGTTCTTTGTCATGCCTTTGAGTTCACCACCAAACATTGCCTTGAGTCCCGCGCCAGCCTGGGAAAAGGCATTCCTCGATCGGACAGTCAGACCAAAAACTGGTCCAACCACCCGATCGATACGATAGCCGGGCAGCTCACACGTGGTCGATACGATCATCACAACTCCTTGTCTTCGTTGCTGTTGCGATCCTATCATCATTTCACCGACTCTGTCGGACACGCTCTTCGAAAACTCCGATGGCGGCCGATCTTCTGTGTTAGGCGCCAACCCTTTGGCGAATCGCTTCGATCAGTCGCGGCAACAACTTCTGCGCATCACCGACCACGCCAAGATCGGCGATCTGGAGGATAGGAGCGTCCTTATCCTTGTTGATAGCGATGATGTTTTTTGCCCCCTTCATGCCGACCATATGCTGGGTCGCGCCTGAGATACCGATGGCAAGATAGAGGTTGGGCTTCACCGTCTTGCCGGTCTGTCCTACCTGATAGGCATAGGGAACCCAGCCCGCGTCCACGATCGCACGAGAGGCTCCAGTCGCTCCATGCAACAATCCCGCTAGCTCCTCCACGTAGCGGTAGTTCTCCGCGCTTCCAAGCCCTCTACCACCGGAGACCACTACCTCGGCTTCGTCCAGCTTCGGTCCCTGTCGCTCCTCCACATGGCTCGACACGATCACGGCTCGGTCTGCCTGGGTATTCGAGCTGACCGATCCATCGGTGACGGCTGGATTAGCTGGCACCGCAGCTGCCTCGCTGGCGATACTCTTGGGGCGAATCGCTAGCAACTGGACCGGAGCAGTGATCTTCGATGAGACCACCTTTTCACCACCGAAGACCAGGTTATCTGCGACGATAGCACCATCGACCTCCCGGACCATCACCGCGTTCGTGAGCACCGGAGCGTCGAGCAGGACCGAAAGCCGGGCGAGGACGTCTCGTCCCGTGTACGATTGAGCGACCAAAACCGCCTGGGCGCCCACGCTGCTGACCACCTCACGCATCGCATCAGCGACAGGGACGCCAGGCAGATGCGAGTCGGTGGATCCAAGTGAGATGATCGCGGTGACCCCGTAGAATCCAAGCGTCGTTGCAGCCTCCTGGCTGTCGACGTCATAGATGACCGCCGTCACCTGCTCAGACAGGCTCCGGGCCAAGGTAGCGAGCTCAAGAGCAACCGGCGCTACTGCCCCTCCTTGGGGCTCAGCGAGAATCACGCAGTTTGTTAACATTTCTTCTCCTTAGAGTACTTTGATCTGAGCAAGGTAATTGATAATCTCGGTCTCAGCGGACCCGTCGTCCTCGACAATTTGGCCAGCAGCACGAGCCTCTGCGTCTTCGACAGCCACGACCTGTTCGCGGATCTCGACCGAGAGGCCCAAATCAGCGAGTGTGAGCTGCTCAACGGGCTTTGACTTAGCACTCATAATTCCCTTAAAGGATGGGTACCGGGGTTCGACAACCCCTGCCGTCACACTCACCACCGCAGGAAGATCTGCCTCCACCACGTCGTAACCATCTTCGGTCTGGCGCTGGATCGATACCGTCGTCCCTCGTAACTCGATCTGCTTAGCAAAGGTCAACGCTGGCCATTCGAGGAGAGCAGCGATCTGAGCGGGAACTGTACCCGTATACCCATCCGTCGACTCAGTCGCCGCAATCACCAGATCGGCACCGACGCGCTGCGCCGCCGAAGCGAGCACCTTCGCCGTCGTCAACGCATCCGCACCCGCAAGTGCTGGGTCGCTGATCACGACGGCACTCGTCGCTCCCATGGCGAGCCCGGTCCTGACCCCTTGGACCTCCTGATTGGGTGCCATTGAGACCAGGATCACCTCCGCACCTCCAGCCGCCTCCGCGAGGCGCAATGCAATCTCAACGCCATAGGCGTCAGAATCGTCCAAAATTGCCTTGGCACCCCGAGTCAGGCGCATCGAAGCCGGATCGATCCTCTGTGGCTCCGACGGATCGGAAATCTGCTTAACGCACACCACAACTTTCATGCGTGTACCTACCCTTCTGCAACGCTTACAACGTACTAGCCTATCGCTCGTTTGCAGATTGGTGGAATCAGGAACGGGAGTTTGTCAGCACCGGTATGCGAAGACGAACGAGCGCACCACCCCGCCGTGAATGATCAAAGGTGATCGTACCATCAAGCTGGGTCGTGACAAGGTCACGCACAATGGCGAGGCCGAGCGACTTTGCGCTCGCTGCAACGAGATCCTCCGGGAAACCGACGCCATCATCACTGATCTCCACCCACAGATCCTTTGGGTGCCGTTCGAGGACTACCCGAACGTTGAGTGCCTTGCGGTCGTCGCCATAGCCATGCTCAAGCGAGTTCTGAATCAACTCCGCGAGCACGATCGCCAACGGCGTTACTCGCTGAGCATCGATCCGTTCGGCAGAACCCTCCAGGACCACATCGAGTTCTCGCCCTGGCAACTTCGACTCACGCGCGAGCCGAATCAGCGCCTCAATCACCTCATCGATCTCCACCTCTTCGGAGATGTCTCGCGAGAGAAACTCATGCACCACAGCAATGGACCGGATGCGGCGTTCTGCCTCGCCGAGCGCCGTCTTAGCCTCACTATTGGAGAGGCGTCGAGCCTGAAGACTGAGGAGGCTCGAGATGGTCTGCAGGTTATTCTTCACGCGGTGATGCACTTCGCGAATCGTCGCATCCTTGGAGGCCAGAAGGCGATCCCGTTGACGGAGGTCGGTCACATCGCGCAATAGCAGTACATACCCATTCCCGACGTCACCACGATACAGCGGGAGACAGTAGAAGGTGACCGTCACCCCGCGCGACTTTTCAACCTCCTCAAAGACTGGCGCTCCAAGTATGTCGGCGCGCTGCAGCGCCTGAATACGGAGCCCTAGTTCCTCAAGATTCATTCCTACCCGTACACTTGGACACCCGAGCCGGTGCAGCGCGCTCAGCGCGTTCGGTGAAAGAAACCGAATCCGTTCATGGGCATCGAGCACGCACACCCCGTCACCAACCCGGGGGGCCTCCTCGACCTCGCTCGGCGGGTAGGGGAAACGGCCATTGATCAACATCGCCATGAACTGATCGAACAGGCTCAGGTAGGTCGATTCCAACTCTCCTGGGTTGCGATGTCGCTCGCTGAGTTGGTCGCGGATCATCACGCCGAAGACCTCGCCATCCTGGAGCAGGGGGATGAACCAGGAGGTGATGTGACGTCCGCTTCGAGGATCGGAACGCGTCTCATGAACGATCTCCCCTCGGTGAAAGCAGCGATAGATTGGCGATCCTTCGGTGAGGTCAAACTGCATCCCGATCAAATCCCCAGGATGTGCCGTCTGGGAGGTGGCAGGACGCACCTGAGAGACGATGGTGTAGCGCGAGCGCCGACCCTCTTGGTTTTCGATGGGAAGTGCAATGCTCAGATCGCTGAAACCAAGATCAGCAAGGAACCCCCAAAAGCGCAAGAGCTCGCCGAGATAGGTACGCCGCGAGTCGATCAGCGAGGCTGCATCCCTCTCCAGCATGGCTAGAGCGCTACCTCGGTGCCCACTCGACCCTCAAAACGGCGTAACGTCGTCACCCCATGGGCCACCAACAGCTCTTTGATCTCAGGTGCACGATCAGCGACGTCACCAAGACCGTGGGCATCTGATGCAGTGGTGAGCGGCACCTCGAGCTCAAGAAACCGTCGCAGCAGCCCGGGAGCGGGATAGAACTCTCTTACCGGTTTGCGCATACCCGCCGAGGAGACCTCCGCGGCTACCCCCGCCGTGGCCGCCGCCTCAGCCATGCGGTCGAAGTACTCCTGGGGCACCTTTGGTCGGTGACCAGCCACCTTCACGAGATCAGGATGCGCGAGTACATCCACGGTATGGGTCGCCGCCAGTTCCTCGAGTGCTCGTGTATAGGCCGCCCAAGCCGGTTCCACACCTACGCGCTCCCACTCCGCCATCACCACTGGGTCATCGATATGATCGAAGGGCCAGGTCTCAATCCAGTGGACGGAGCCGAGCAAGACATCAAAGGGGTATCCGAGCAACATCGCCTGTACCCGGTGCATCGCCTCGGGATAGTAGTCCACCTCAAGACCCATCACGACAGGGAGGCCCGCAGCCTTCGCCTCCAGCGCAACAGCGACGTATTGGTCGAGATCGGCAGTAGCATTTTGCTCCCAGTACTGCTCCATGAGATCACGCATCGGGCTCTCGGGATAGCGTCGGAAGTAGCCAGACAGAATCGAACGCGCCTGCGAGAAGCGGTAAAAATGCTCCGTCACCGCGATCTCCGACACTCCCTGCGCGGCCGCATGTTCACAGTACGCCGCCAGCTCTTCGAGTACGACCGGCTTATCTTTGGAGCCATGAGACCAGAGATGGAGATGGTAGTCGATCATGCGTCCAGCCTAGCTCCCGGCCTGTAGCCATCACTGACTCCCGTGGCGAAACCACTGAGATACTATCTCTTCGAAGGGACTCCGACCACCCAGCGGTCGCGCGCTGGCGTACCTTCAGCACACACAACCCACTGATCACGATCCGACAACGGAGGCGATGGTCCGCTTCAAGAAGGTACTTCAGCCACCCGCTGAATCAACCACCGTCGTCGAACGGACCAGTTCCGCCAACGCAATGGGTGAATCTAACGCCAGCTCCGAGATCGGAACTTCGAAAAGATCGATACCCACATCCTGGAGGGCATCAACGAGTTCACGAGCACGGGCATTGGTGAGTTGCTGGTGCGTGAAGGCCAATTCGGAGGTCGCACGAAGAATGGCACCGGCCACCACCGGCTTCTCCTCAAAACGAGCCGCCAAGACGCCAGGTGCCTCCTGCTCGAGCCACGCGCGCGCCTGTTCCGCTTGCGGGGTAAAAAGCCGTCCAGGCAGAGAGCGATTCACGATGAAGGCGAGTGCATGCAAATGACGAGTTTCGAGTGCCCGAAGGAGGCGGTGCGCCTCATCGACTGAAGGGCCGTAAGGAGATGCGATCGCAATAAACCCGGTTGTCGGCGAGGTCAGGAGCTCCGAAAATGACCTGCTCTGTTCCACCAATCCAGGGCCGAGTTTGGCAAAATCCGCGAAGAAATCCGTCAGATCCGTCAAGAAAGCGGAACCGAGCACCATGTCAGCAACGATATAGAAGGGGCGGGTGGCGGCAGAGAAGAGACGCGTCCTCCTCGGGAGGGTCAAGAGCGCGAGCAGTGGAGAGGAGAAAAACTCACGGAGTCGCGCCGGTGCATCCAAGAAATCAAGGGCATTACGCGACGGAGGAGTGTCGACGAAGACAAGATCATAGCGATCATCCGCGGTGAGCGCAGCGAGTACCTGCACGGCGGCATAGTCATACGAGCCGATGAACTTCGCTGAGAGGTTGTGATAGATGGGACTCGCTAGGATCCTCTCCGATGTTGCGTGGTCCGGGGAGAACTGATGTACAAGATCGTCCCAAGCGCTCTTCATATCGACTGAGGCAGCCCACAACCTTCCCTTGGGAGCGAGTCCCGGCAGTTCAACCTCACGAGGCGCATTGGCAAGAGCTGCCACCCCAAGGGTGCCAGCCAGCCGCTTCGCTGGGTCGACGGTCACGACCAAGACATTGAGTTCTTGCTCAAGCGCAGCGGTGATCGCTAGCGACGCCGCGAGGGTCGTCTTGCCGACGCCACCGCTCCCAACGACAAAAACCCGCTCCCTGGTCATCAAGCTCTCAAGGAGCCTTGTCACCATAGCTCCACCTCGAGCACCTCAGCGACCTCGTCGACGAGCTCACGTGTCTCGAGCGCTCCAAAGTACTCTCCTACGGTTGCCACCCGTAACGACGGCCCCAATTGATCGACGAAGACTCGGAGGTTACGATCATGCCGATCGCTGATTCTCGCAAAAAGGTCAGAGGCGGCGAGCACCTCATTCAGGCCAGCGATCGAGTCGCCGAAGGTGCGGATCGCCTCGACTACCTCAGTTTCGACACCCGCCATCGGACCGACAAATCGCCGATTGACGACGGCACCTTCAAGACGCACCGGCGTCTCAGCTCGCAACCGTCCAGCGAGATCGAGCGCCTCTTCGATCGGGGTCTCCTCCGGCGTGGCCACCAGCAGCGCCACCGAACGTTCTGGGTCAGCCAAAATCTCCAGCATCCACTCGGTCTGATTCTTCACGAGTCCAAGCTGGATCAGTTGACCAACGTCACCGGCCACCCCGAGCTGCGAGATAACGTGTCCGCTGGCAGGAGGGTCAACGACGATCAGATCGTAGGTATCCTGTCGTACCTCATAGCAGAGTTTCCCGATCACCAGAATCTCACGCACCCCAGGAGCCGCTGTGGAGACGAAGTCAAAGATCTTGCCGAGTCCGGGAAACTTTGAGATGAACGGCACCTTGACGTAGATACGTAGATATTCTGCCAAGGCGGCTTCGGTATCCATCTCCATGACCCAAAGATTCTCTGCGGCGCGCTGTGGCGTGAACGAGGTCTCGGTCAGGCCCAACATCGATCCAACGTCGCCCTTGCCATCCACCTCAACGATCAACACCCTCAGGCCTCGGCGTGCGCCTAAGGACCCAAGCGCGGCCGCGATGGTGCTCTTGCCAACACCACCCTTGCCGGTCACGAAGATCAATCTCTTATGAAGCAACTCCTCAATCATGCGCTAGGCGCTAAAGCCAACCTTGCGCTGTTCCTTGTTTGGACCAACCTCGATAAAGAGGATCTTGTTGACCGGTACCCCGACCTTCTTGCCCTTACGGTCCGTCAACCACCAGAGTGACTCGCTCCCCGACTGCGCCTTCGCGAACTCCTCGATCACCTTGGCCTGGTCGGTTCCATCGTCCATCTCTAATTCAATCTCACGCATGGCATCACCGAGCCCAATACGAATCTCCACTAGTACCTCCTACTTCGCTTGGACCTTGAGATCACTCCGATACCGTCTCACTGGACCTAGACTCTCTAGCCTATCAACGAGTTCGCGCAAACTTTCGCTCGCAAGGTCAGAAGCCGCCCCAATCACCGCTGGAATCCCTTGATCCCCGCCCTCGCGAAGTGCCATCGTCAAAGGCACCTCTCCAAGCAACTCCACCCCGAGGTCTCCAGCGAGTCGCGCGCCCCCACCAGAACCAAAGATCGCATAGCGCTCGCCCTCTGGCGTCACAAATGCCGACATGTTCTCGATGACGCCGCGTACCGGCAGCTTGAGCTTTTTGGCAGCCAGTGCTGACCGCTGTGCGACACGAACCGCCGCCGACTGCGGGGTGGTGACCACAAAAATCTCGGACCGCGGAAGAAACTGCTGGAGGCTGAGGGCAACATCACCAGTCCCTGGCGGCATGTCGACCAACAGGTAGTCAAGCTCGCCCCAGAGCACGTCGACCAGAAACTGCTCAATCGTCTTATGCAGCATCGGGCCTCGCCAGATGACAGGCGTATCCTCCTCGACAAAGAACCCCAACGACATCACCTTCACCCCAAAGGCCTTCGGTGGCAAAATGAGATCGTCGATCACCCGAGGCATGCTGGTGAGTCCAAGGAGCTTTGGAATCGAAAAACCATAGACATCAGCGTCCAAGATGCCAACGCGACGCCCTCTTCGTGCGAGTTCAGCCGCCATATTCGCCGTCACTGACGATTTCCCAACGCCACCCTTCCCCGAGGAAACGCCGATGACGCGCGCCGTCGAACCAGGCAACGAAAAGACGGGCGTCCGAGTCGTTCGTGCCTCGAGCATCTCCGGTGTCATAAGCCGTTCACGGAGCTGTGCCTGGCCGGCAGGATCCAACGGTAGCAGTTCAACTGTGACTGAAGAACCGAGTTCGGCAACCGCAGCGTCCGCCTCTGCCTGCAGTCGTTGGGCGACTTCAGGTGCACCACCCACATAGTAAAGTTGTGCGCTGACCCGTCGGAGCCGCGAACTCACTGGCCCCACGAGACCGAGCTCTTGGAGACTCGCCCCCAGCTCATCATCGATGAGCGATCCCAAACGCTCTAGGACTTGTTCCTGGATATCCTTGGCCATCATTCTCTCCTACCTTGTACCCCAGCACCTCGCACTGAACCTCTCATGACTAAACTAGTGGAACAATACCGCTACCGTCTTGGTGGAGGGGAAGGCGTCCATGGAAACGACAACACAGTCGACGAAACAAACACCATCATCCACACGTCCACTGGCAAATGTAGATCAGACCGGACCGACGACGGGACGACCGCTGCGCGACGACAAGCCGGATCGCGGTCACCGGGAGGCGAAGGACCCACTCTCGAGTTCTTTTACGGGCGCAGTACAGGCACTCTCCCAGGCGCTTGGGGACCCCACTCGACGCGAAATCTACCTCTACGTACGCGAGCACGGGTCGGTGACTGCCCAGGAGATCGGTCGCCAATTCCAACTACACCCGAACGTTGCTCGACATCATCTTGACCGACTCGCCGCAAGCGGCTACGTCGAGGCGGGGGTTGACCGCGATGCGACACCGCAAGTCGGGAGGCCCTCGAAACGCTACCGAAGCACTGGAGCCCCACTGCTGGTTGACGGTATCGGGGAGCAGGCCGCCCTCCTTGGAAGATTGCTTGCACGTGCACTGGAGATGCTGGATAACCAAAGCGTCGAACGGCTCGCCTATGAAGTAGGATTCGATTACGGTCATGAGATCGGCCTGCAGATGAATGGTCAGGCCGCCACCAAGAGCATCGCTGCAAGTCTCAAGTTGGTCGCCGATGCGCTCACCAGAAATGGGTTCTCCTCAAGCGAAGACTCTCGCGACGATTCGCTCGGCCTCAAAAACAGGTCCTGTCCCTTTGGCAGCCTGGTCGCCGACCATCCTGTCCTCTGTGTTACGGAGAGCGGCATCATCGAGGGATTGCTCGAAAGCCTCGCCATCGATGGGGACCTCGCCCGCGCTGAGCCAGTCCGAGGTGGCATGAAGGGCTGCGAAGTGCGCATCTACCCGACAACGGAGACCATTGTCAGTATTCAACCACGCCCGGAGCGGACGCCGCCAAGCTAACTCCCCCAGTAGCGCTGCTCTTGCCATGGATCGCCGTAGTTATGGTAGCCATTTCGCTCCCAGAATCCGGGGGCATCTGCATCCCGAAACTCAAGACCGCGAAGCCACTTCGCCGACTTCCAGAAGTACAGATGGGGTAACAGGAATCGGACCGGATAACCGTGCTCGGGATCGAGCGGCTCGCCGTCGAAGGCGACCGCCAACATGCAGATGGGGTCATCCAACGCATCTTGATACGGGATATTGGTAGTAAAACCATACTCCGCATGGGCAATGAGATGGGTGACAGATGACTGAGGTCGAACCAGATCGATGATCTTGGTGATTGGAATCCCGCGCCAAACGGTGTCAAACTTCGACCATTTGGTCACACAGTGGATATCCGTCGTGCGCTCCTCGACTCCAAGGTCGACCAGCTCATCATAGCTGAGCTCGACAGGATGCTCAACCAATCCGAAGACGCGCAACGACCATTGGCTTAAATCCGAGTACTGAGGCACCTCTCCCGCGTGCAACACGGGAAATCGGTCGGTCATGTACTGGCCGGGTGGAAGGCGATCAGGTGCGATGCCCCGTCGTTCCAGCTCCTTCCGATTGCGATCAAAAAAACTCAAGCGTACCACTCCTCATCAAGATCTAAAGAGTTCAACCTAAAAGGTATTGGGAATCTTCCGATGCGCTGCGAGGTAGGCGGGTTTCGCAAGGCGATAGGCCTGCACAACCAGTGACTTGCTCGGGTGCGTCGCCAGAAAACGGTCGAGATGATCGACCGCAGCACGCGGTTTGTCCTCCCCATAGTACAACGCCAAACCGTAATAGAGCTGCGCACTGGCGTCATAGGCGCCAAGCGTTGCCGCGTGAGCAAGCACACCGATCGCCTCAGCTTTGGTGCTCTTGGTTTTTGCCAGATTGAAGTCGATCCATCCCACATAGGCCAGTGCGGTCGGATCGGAGGGGTAGGTGGCGAGTACATGATCAAACTCCGCACGGGCCTGCTTGACGGCCCCCAGGCCTGCCAGTGTCTCCCCAGATGCGAGCTCCTGGGTGAGGCTCGGTGTCGATGGGGAGTTCGATCGCGTCAGCAACAACGTTCCAAGGGCACCGACCCCCACTAGGATCAGCGCTGCTCCAATTTGGGCGAGCCGACGGGAGAAGAATGGCTTACCCGTCGCCACCGGTTCAGATGTCGCCGTGGCCTCCGCTGGCGCCGTGGCCTCCGCTGGCGCCGTTGTCTCCGTTCTCTCCATTGGCAGAGACTTGACTGGCGGAGTGTCCTCCCCCTCGCTCGCATCGATTAGCGCTGCATCCGTGGCCGCTGTCTCACGAGTGGTCATCGCTTCGCCAATCGGCTCCGTTGGAGCCGCGTGAACCTCCGACGATACCACGGCCGTCGCAGCAGCGATCGCTAACGCTCTTGTTCGATGTTCCGCTTTTCTCGCCCGCGATGAGAGGCTACGATACACCTCGTACGCGAGGACCAAACCGACGACAATCGGCAACAGCCACAGAAAAAGACCGACACCGTTGGTGGGGGGAGCCATCAAGATCGTGTCGCCATAGCTCGCGACGAGGGAGTCGACAATCTCCTGATTCGAGGCACCGGCGTGGACTTCGTGTTGGATATAGTCCGCTATCGAATACGAAGAGGCGCTCTTTGAGTTATAGACGGCCAGGTTGCCACAGGAGGGGCAGCGGACCTCCTTCTCAAGTGTCACAATGCGCCCCTGCGCAGTGGTGGAGGGAGTGTTAACCACCGCATAACCGATGGAGACCATCGCAACGATGATGAGCGTGAGCCAGACCAGAAGAATCTGCCGGGAACGATGGGGACGCGTCAACATCAGTAGCCCTTCTCCTTCGCTAAGGTCACGAGCGCATCGACAATGCGCACCGTCGTAGGACCAACGACCTTGGCCAACACCACACCATTGGGCGCCACCAAGAAGCTCTCCGGGGGGGCCGAGACACCCCACCGCAGTGAGTTCGTCCCCGAGGGATCCTGCAACACTGGGAATTGGGCGTGATAGAGAGAGAGGAAGTGTCGGGCAGGGCCAGGGCTATCGTCATAATCGACACCAAGCACCTGTACCGTCGCCGTACGAGCGAGTGCGGCGATCTGGCTCTCCTCTGTCGCGCAGCTCGAACACCAGCTTGCAAAGTAGTTGACGAGCACGAAGTGCCCACGGAATTGACGGAGCGACAGGGTCTTCGTTGAGTACAGTGACTCCCCGCTCAGTGCCGGCGCTTGTCGGTAGAGTAGCGGGGAAGGAGATACTTGGTCGACCGCTGGTTTAGTCTGCGCGGCAATCACTGCAAAGTAGGCGACAATGGCGAGGATCAGTACGCCGACGGTCGCCAAAACAGGTCGTTGACGGAGAGCACCCGACACACTGCTCACACCGTGACCTCCACCGGGTGCTCGTCAGAAGACGACGTCACCTGTTGGCGTCTCCGGTTCTGCTCCCGAATGCCAACGACGCTGAGCAAGCCACCGAGCACCATCACCCCAGCGCCGGCCCAGAGCCAGAAGATCAACGGCTGAACGACGATACCTAAGGTGATCGGGCCCTTGTCGGTCGTGGGCGCTGCATCGATCGTGAGGTAGACATCTCGCGTGAGTCCTACGTTCACCGCTGGTGTCCCCACCGCACTGGAGTAGGTTCCAAACTGCGTAATCGCCGGGTGATAGGTTTTGCCACCGTTGACGATCACATTGGCCTCAAAGGAGGTCTTGGCAGGGGTAACGACCGTCTCAACTCCCTCATAGGTCAGCGTTTGACCATAGACATGGACGGTCTGACCCGGGACCATCTTCACGGAACCCTGATGACCAAAGGTCGTCGCTGAGGCCATGCCGATAGCGATGATCGCTAACCCGATATGGGACAACATCCCCGCCGAAGAACGCGATACGATCGCTGAAATCCGACGACCCGACGCACGGGAGAGATTCCCATAGATAATCACCACCGACGACACGATCACAAAGGTAGCCAACGCGTAGGCTCCGAGCGTCGCTAAGGCGGTAACGCCAGCGAAGGCAGAGATAGCGAGAACGGCCACTGCGGCCACACCGGGCAGGAAGAGCCGCTGTCCCAGCAACTCTGGTGGAGTCTTGCGCCAGTTGAGCCACGGACCAATCGCCATCACCGCGAGCAGCGCAAGGCAAAGGGGTATCACAAAGGCATTAAAGAAGGGTGCACCCACGTCAACCGTCTGATGCTGAAAATAGTGAGCAAAGAGTGGATAGACCGTGCCAGCCAAGATAATCAGCGTCAACAGTCCAAAGATGGCGTTGTTGATCAGCAATGAACCGGGACGCGAAAGCAGTGGAAACCGCGGCTGACCCATCAGTCGATCGGCGGCAAAAATCGAAAGCCCAATCTCAAAGACGACAATGACCACAAAGAAGAGGATCAGCACGGTGCCCAGGCTTGAGTCCGAAAACGCATGAACCGATTGGAGCACACCGGATCTGGTGAAGTAGGTGCCGAGGATAGTGAGGGCAAAAGCGGCCGCCACCAACGCATAGCTTGCAATACCCATCCGTTTACGTCGACGATCGATAAGGACGGAGTGGATGAAGGCCAGACCACACAGCCAGGGCAGCAGCGCCGAGTTCTCGACTGGATCCCAAGCCCAATAGCCTCCCCAGCCGAGCACCTGATACGACCACCACGCCCCTAAGACGATCCCGATTGTCAAGAAGACCCAGGTAATGAGCGACCAGTTACGAACACGAAGGATCCAATCGTTGTTGAGACGGCCAGTGATGAGCGCCGCCGACAACAGCGCAAAGGGAACACTCATGCCAACGAAGCCCATGTAGAGCATCGGAGGATGGATCGCGACAAGCGGATAGTCCTGGAGCAGCGGGTTCGGTCCGCGTCCATCAGCGGGAATCGCTCCAACGGTCGTCAAGAAGGGGCTCGCCGCAAACAATAGGACCCCTGAGAAATAGGTGAAGATCACCCCGAGGATACCAAGGGCAACGGACCCGGTTCGTCGATCGGTTTCATGGCGCATCGCGAAGGTAAGGAGCGCAATGTAGAGCCCCTGCACGATCGCCCACAACAGCAAGGATCCTTGCAGCGCCGACCACATGCCAGTGATCGAGAACAGCAGCGGCGTCTCCTTCGAGTTGTTCGCGACCACATAGGCGAGCGAGAAGTCATGGGTAATGAGTGCCTGTTCCATGGCGATGGTGGAGACGATTGTCCCAAAGAAACCGACCAGCAACAGCGTCCGGGAACCCGACATCAGACGGTCATTTCGTCGGTAAGCACCGTAGAAGGAGGTGAGGGTTCCGATCAGGCCAAAAAGGAAGGCGAGGACGAGCCCTGCGGACCCGAGCGCTGCATCAAACATCAGCCCTGCGTCCCCCCTGCGTCCTTGATGCGGGTCGGATGTTCCGCCACGTAGTTCGAACTGTGCTTGACTTCGATCAGGCTTGAGACAAAGACGTTTCCCTGAAAATGACCCTGGATGACCACGGGGATACTGGGTTGAAAGAGCTCCGGTGGATTACCAATCTCCGTTACTCGATCCTCTGCGTGATTGTAGCGAATCGTAAAATCCACCCCGGCAGGAGTTGGATCGACTGAGCCTGGCACGACGACACCCTCCATGCGAAAACTTTGATCGCCAAGTTTGGCCCGCGCAGCATTCGCCTGTTGTACCGTCAGAAAATACTCGAGAGAGTTGGTGGCACCCTTGAAGAGTACAAAACCCAACGCCACCAGAATCACAGCCAACACCACCAACGATCGGATCAGCTTGGCTCGGGATCGTCCTGGACCCTCAACCGTCTTCCACTGGGAAAAGTCCTCATCCGCTAAGGTCATTCGACATCCTCCAACGGTGGACTCGCGTGCAACTCACTGGCTTTGAGCTGCGCTAACCGAAGCCTTACCTGACGGGACTGCATTCCGAGATATAGGGCGTAACCACCAAGCGAACAGGTCACAGCAGCGTAGCCAGCCTCAACATAGGGGTTCATATCCTTACCTCCTCGACAGCGAGGCGTTCACGAATAGCCTGTTCCACCTCAAGGTCAGCAAGTTGCGCTTGACGCTTCGCTGTCTCAAAACGCGTCCACACCATCCACACATAGGCAAGCGTGAAGGCGAGAAAGCCGAGCAGTAGCGTCCACGCCATCGAACCATGTACCTCAACGTTCATACTCGGGTTCAAGACCGAAGGGGTCTGATGGAGTGTCTTCCACCAATAGACCGACTCGTGCACGATCGGTACGTCGATGAAGGCCACGAGCGCTGCAATAGCCGAGCGCACTCCCCGCTTCGTCTCGGACATTGGGACCTGTCTGAGCGCAAGGTAACCGAGGTAAAGCAGGAACAGAACAGCGGTAGAGGTCAACAGTGCGTCCCAGGTCCACCACACACCCCACGCTGGACGTCCCCAAATGGATCCGGTGAGGATGGTCAGACCCGTAAAGAAGACACCCGCCTCCGCGGAGGCGGCGGCGATCAGATCCCACTCTCGGCGCCGCGTTCGCTTCCACAGGTACAGCAAGCTCGCCGCCGTCGTAATCCCGTAAGCGAGGTAGGCGATCCATGCCATCGGAGGATGGATGTAGAGCATCCTGACCAGATTGCCCATCACCTCTGCTGGCGGAGTGACGTACAACCCCAGCCAAAACGTCAATGCGATCATGACCAGCGCGACAATACCAATGCCCCGCTTCAACTTTGCATTCGTACTCATCAACCCTCCAAAACGACACCATAGACCATAATGCCAAGAACCAAATAAATAAGTGAAAACCCGATTAACAGCTCACTCCAAGGAAGCGCCTTGGCTGGCGACTGGTCTAACCCATATTGCCACACCTTGGTCGCAGACAACAACACCGGCGAGACCACCGGGAAGAGAAGCAACGGCAACAGGCTCCCACCAAGCCCCTCAGTCACACCCGCCAATACGATCCCCACCGTTGCGACGCCGATGTCGGCGAGAAAGGCGCTACCAGCGAGTAATCCCACCTCGTGGAGCGGAGCATTGAACAACACTGCGATACCGGCGCTCAAGACGACTTCGAGCAGCAAGATCTCAAGGACAATAGCAGCGACCTTACCGAGGAAGATTCCCCGCGGATTGACACCCATCATCACGAGTCCAACCTGTGCCTGATTCTCGCCCTCAATCCCCATGGCGCGTGTCACCGCCAACTCCAACGCAAAAAAGGTCGTGACCCAGAACAAGCCAGGTGTCACCTGGGTGAGAATCTCGACCTTGGCGTCAAAACCGAAGGCGAAGAGGACGATCACGACAAAGACGAACGGCAGGACTTGATTGAGCAATATTCGTGCTCGCCACTCCAATCGAAGGTCCTTCTTCGCCATCGCATATGCTGTCCGCCACATCAGGCACCTGCGACAAGCGTGGCTGTGCCGTTGGACATCCGATACGTTCGTGTGGCTAGACGAGAGATGCGGTCGAGCTCGTGCGAGGCCACAATGATCGTCTTTCCCTCCTGCGCCAACGCAGTCAAGCCCTGGTCGAGGGTCGCCTTGGTGGCCTGATCGAGGAGCGCATGCGGCTCATCGATGAGGAGGAGTTCCGTACGACGCGATAGGGCGATCGCGGCGGAGATCTTCTTGCGCTGTCCAGCCGACAGTACCCGGAATCGTGCGTTGAGATCCCGCGTGACGAGCCCAAGACGGCGTGCCCACTCCATCGCGCCCTCGAGATCGCATCCCGCAGCGATCGCAAAGAACTCCAGATTTTCGCGTCCGGAGAGCTCCTCATACATCTGATAGGCATGAGCGAGGTAGCTCACTTCGCGCCGAATTGCACGAGCCTCCGTCTTGGGATCACGGCCAAAAACAAAGACTGAACCACTCATCGCCTCGACTAACCCGCCGAGTAAGCGTAACAGCGTCGTCTTGCCGGATCCATTCGGCCCCTGTACGAAAACCACTTCGCCCTCATAGGCATCGAAGTCACAACGCACAAGAGCAGGGAACCTATCAAGCAACACGGTCACCTCTCGGAGGCGAGCAACCAAACGACCCGTCGACGAATCCGTCACACGCTCACCTCACGGGGCGCCAAGCAACGCCAAATCAGCCTTGACCATCGATGCAATCAGATCCTCAAAACTGACTATCGGATGCCACGAGAGTTGCGCATGCGCCTTTGAAGCATCACCGATGAGCAGATCAACCTCTGCGGGACGCATGAAGCGCTGATCGATCTCGACGTACTTCTCCCAATCAAGATCCACGACCGAAAAGGCATTCTCACAGAGCTCTCGAACCGAATGTGTCTCGCCGGTGGCGATCACATAATCGGAGGGCGTATCCTGCTGCAACATCAGCCACATCGCCCTCACGTAGTCACCAGCGAAGCCCCAATCACGCTGTGCTTCAAGATTGCCAAGCGTGACACTCGTGGCGAGACCGAGGGCAATCCGTGCGACCGCATGGGTTACCTTCCGTGTAACAAACTCAAACCCTCGACGAGGGGACTCGTGGTTAAAGAGAATGCCCGATGACGCGTGCATACCGTAACTTTCACGATAATTGATCGTGATCCAATGACCATATACCTTTGCGACGCCATAGGGAGAGCGGGGGTAAAATGGCGTAGACTCCGACTGTGGCACCTGTTGGGCTTTGCCGAACATCTCGGAGGTCGATGCCTGATAAAAACGGATCTGCGGGTCGACCATCCGAATCGCGTCAAGGAGACGTGTGACCCCCAATGCGGTCGTCTCCCCGGTGAGAACCGGCTGGCCAAAGGAGGTCTGCACAAAGGATTGCGCGGCAAGGTTGTAGACCTCTGAGGGTCGATACGTCCGAAGCACTCGCATCAGGGAGACCTCATCCAACAGATCCCCGGGTTCAAGGATGAGCCGATCCTGAATATGGTGAATACGTTCAAAATTGAGGGTGCTCGAACGACGGTGCATGCCGACCACGCTGTAGCCTTTGTCGAGCAACAACTCCGCCAGATACGAGCCGTCTTGGCCAGTGATACCGGTGATGAGCGCGACGGGTTGAGCCATGAGGTCGTAGCCTAGTGGCCGAGAAACCGAGGTTGTCTGTGCTCTCGACGAGCAACCAACCCCTCCTTGGCATCGTCGAACTGGTTGACAAGGGTAAGTAATGTTGCCAGGTAGTCAAAATGCTCATGGTCCATCGAGCCAGATACCTGATAGAAGGAGCGCTTCCCAAAGCCGGTCGCTGCACTCGAGAGGCCGGCAAGCTCTGCGGCAAACTCCTCAACCGTCGCATCTAACTGCTCATCGGGCACCACTCGGTTGATCAACCCATTGGCCAAAGCCTCAGCGGCGTCCATCCGGCGTGCCGTTAACATCAGCTCCAACGCAATGCGGGGTGGCGCGAAGCGCAGCAGTGGAACGGTGATCTGAAACGGCCAAAGGCCCACCTCCGCCTCTGGCGTGCCAAAGACGGCCGACTCCGATGCGATTACCACATCGGCAGCCATCGCCAAACCAAAGCCTCCAGCGAGCGCGTAGCCTCGCACCTTAGCGATGATGGGTTGTGGTGCTGCCCACATCGCCTGAATCACCGCCGCCACTTTGGCCCGCGAATCATGCAACACTCGCTGTGAAGTGCCCTCGCCCATGCCGGCAAGATCAACCCCACTCGAAAATGCTCGATCACCTTGGCCCGTGAGTATGATCGCTCGCACCCCCTCATCGGCTGCGATCTCCTCAATGGAGTTGTGCAGCAGCGTCAACGTACTCCAGTCGAGAGCGTTTCGCCGTTCCGGTCGATTAATAACCAATTGAACGACCGATTCGTGTCGTTCTACGATGACTTGATCAGAATCCATATATCGTAGATGCTAGCCCTCTACCTTCTTCGGAGACCAAATCTGTCATGCCATCGTCAACTCGTTCATCAAGGCTCTCGGCAGCCGATCGCCGCGAGGTCATCATCACGGCGGCCATCGAGCAGTTTGCCATTCACGGTTTCGATGCCGCCTCCATGGACGAAATCGCCGCCGGTGCGTCGGTAACCAAACCAATCATCTATCGCCACTTCCACTCGAAACGAAGTCTCTACCTTACGCTTCTCAAGGAGGTCGGAGATCGGCTCACCTCCGCGATTGCGACCGCGACCGCGACCGTGGAACCACCACACGAACGCTTGCGGGCTGGCGTTGATGCGTTCTTTCAATTTGTACAGCACCATCGGCTGGCCTACCGTCTCATCTTCGACGGTCGAGGTCAACAAGATGTTGAGTTTCAACGCGTGATCGATGAGATACAACTGACCATCGCCGAACTGGTTGCCAGTAGGGTCAGCGGCGTCGAGGATGACACCTACCGTGCTTTCGTCTCGTTTGCACTCATCGGATTGGCGCAGGGAGCTGCACGCTCCTACCTGCTCGATATCGATCACCATGAGAGCGAGCGCTTCCGTGCTCGTCTTGCAGCAAAGCGGGCAGCGCAGACCACCGAACTACTTTGGTCAGGGATGCGTAATCTGTCGACCTAGCCGATTCTCGATCGTCGCCGTTGGTTCGATTCCAAGCGCCTCGTATTCAGGCTCGTGGCCCAGCACAATGGCCTCGGGGAGGAGACCGACCAGCTCCACGGAGCGCACCGGCTCCATCGCGGCCACCTTGGCTATCGCCATCAGAGGGGTCACGACAAGCGGATCGATCAGGTTCATCGAGACTTGCACCCGATCACCAGCGAGCAGTGCGAGCGTCCGAAGGTTCGTGGATCGCAGGGTGCGCGCAACATAGCGGGCGCGTTCCAAGGAACAACCTAGATTGACGTTCAGGGCCACAAGGAGACCCCGAGCCCCCACACACGTCGCCCCCATGATCGGGTCGGGCCAACGGCCGCCATAGGTCGGCGATACCGTCGTGAAGGCACCCCTACGAACCTCGGGAAGCGAGGCCTCCTCACCGTAGATGAAGACTGGCAGGCCAAACTCCTCCGCCAACCACGCTCCAAATTGGTCGCGACGATACAGCGCGGTCTCGCGGGTTGTCTCGCCAAGGGGCACAAAAGGCACTACATCCAAGGCTCCGAGCGCAGGATGGACCCCTCGGTAACCACGAAAATCGATGAGTTCGAGTGTGCGTCGGGCAAGGCGAGCCAGATCGACGAGGAGATCCGGCCCTGCCAACGTGAGCACCGAGCGGTCATAGTCCGCGTCTGTGTGCACGTCGAGCAACGACCGGCCACCACTCGACGCAAGCTCGTCGATCACGCCCTGGTCACGGCCTTGGGATACATTCACGACACATTCGAGCACCCAAACGATGTTAGCCGCTTGTTGAAGAAGGGTCGCGGGCGAAAACGCCGCCACAGGAAACGGTCCCTTCTGCTTGGAGGGCCAGGCGGAGACACACCGATCCGCAAACCGCGAGCTCTCTCCACAATGGACTACCGCCGGATAAGCTGCGAACGCTGCAACCGCTTACGCTCGCGTTCCGACGATCCTCCCCATACCCCATGCTCAATGCGATACTTCAGGGCATATGCAAGACAGTCGTCGATCACAGCACACGTCACGCAGATCTTGCGTGCACCAATCACTCCTGACCCATCAGACGGGAAAAAGATCGCAGGGTCCAACCCCCTGCAGGCTCCGGCCGCCATCCACGGCTCGCTCACCCAAACGATCTCATCAGCTTCGTCAGTTGCCAAGGTTCCCTCCCCCTTTGAGTAATCCATTGACAACAACAATATTACCGTAGAGTAACATTTGCCAGCCAGCGCTCCACTACGTCATCCTTTTGGATGACAGCTCGTGCGAAACCACAACGCCATGCATGGGGTCGACAACAGGGTAGGCTGCTAGAGATGAGTGAGACGGAACAGCCAGTTGAAATTCGCGCCAGGGTCAGAATCGCCTACCTGGGACCGGTTGCACCACACTGGGAGGTGCGCTGGCTCTCCGGTGATCGCACGGTCGTCGACGAGTTCACCCAACGGGTCAGCGCTCGGCTCATGATGCTACCCCCCCACGATCCGCAGTTCCGACGGAATCGCGAGCGTGTGATGCGTGATGCAGAACGCGAAGGGATCTACGTCACCTGGGACATCGACGAAGAGTAGAACCCGAAGCGCAGGATACGATGTTGGCCAAACGCTGTACCATCACGACCGGCTCGGTCTAGGACCGTTTCTTCTTCTTAAAGATCTTTCTCTTTGCGACGATGTCGTCATCAGCTCTGTTCCAACCAAGCTTGTCCGCCGCTCGATCCAGATCAGTATCGATCTCGCCCGTATGTTCAAAGGCTCTGTTTTTGCGGGCCAATGAGCTCATGAACTCCTCGGTCCCAGGTATCACCGCGGCATGAGCACCGAACTCATACATTGGACTTAGACCCCCAGGGCCTGCTCGCGTGGCAACGGGTTCCACCGCCTCAAACGATGAACCCGTGGGACCTGCGCCAGCATGGGTCGGGTCGGTCACCGCAGCTCCTTGATGTTGTTCGGGTTGCTCAGCCTGTGCCTGGTGGACCTGACCCTGTTGAACTGGCTGCTGTTGGACTGGGTCCTGCTCCATCTGGCTCTCGACACTCGAGGAGGCGGCGACTCCGCCATCCTTGGCCTCAGCCACCTCGCCAGCGACCAGATCCTTCTCTGCAACGTCCTCTGCCCCACGAGCCACTACCGCTACTTCGGTAGCCTCAACATCCCCAAGTAAGCCGCGAATATGTTCATAGACTTCCCGGGGAAGCTGTGAGTCGCTCTCGACCACCCGCGTATCACCCGGACCAGTGGAGGACAGATCAGGAACCAGGTCGACCAACTCTGGAAGCTTGACCCCCTGCTCCGACTCTGCGAGCGCCGCCGTCCGTTCCAGGACTTCCCAGAAAGCGGCGCGCTCTGTAGTCGTCTGACACTGTTCCTGTTTCGGATACATAGCGGTTATATCGTCACCTCTCTACGAAACATAACCTCACAATGGCAACATTACTACTTTTCCACAACCGTTGCATCTGAGTGATCAATGGTGAGTCCACTCATAATGACGCACCCTTTACAAGGTTCTCATGCTCACTTGTCCAAGAGTCGTTCTTGCCTCTCCGAGTACGGCCAGCATTGCTACTGGTCTTACATCCTCTCTCCAGGTGATAAGTCAACCCATCATCTGAACTGCCGCCTGTACCCGATAAGGGCCTGGGAACGAACAGGGCACTGGCCTCGACTAGGCCAGGACTGGTAACCGACCAGTCACGGATATTGAGCCCAGCATTGGCATCTCGATCCACCTCAACGTCACAGGTCTCACAGGTCAGTCTCTTGGCGAGCTTTGCACCCATGAGTCTGCCAGAGCAGTCATGGTGGATCTGCGATGAAGGGAAGAAGCGATCAACGACGACTACCGTTACTCCGGCTCGTTTG